>JBQCCO010000292.1:0-14052 GCA_051962155.1 Leifsonia sp.
CTGATCGCGCTCGCCGCGAGCGTATGCGCGAGTTCGGAACGAATGCGGTCGCGCGAGCAGCCGCATTCGTTCCGAATCACCGCACACACCTTTCGAGCGCCGGCGAACGGCTCCCGGCCGCCGGCGAACGGCTCCCGGCCGCCGGCGAACAGCTTCCGTACGCGGCACACGGCACACGGCACACGCCGGCGAACGCCGGGTGGATGCGGACCCGCGGGGCGGCCGCGAAGCGGTCAGAGGCGGCCGGCGGCCTTGAGCGAGAGGTAGCGGTCGGCGAGCGCGGGCGGCAGGTCGGCCGGGGCGCCGGTCACGACGTCCGCGCCCAGGCGGCGGACTGCCGCTGCGACGCGGCTCAGGTCGAGCAGCGACCGCTCCGCAGCCGCCGCGCGGTACACCTCGTCGCGGTCGCGGCGCTCGGTGGTCGCCTGGAGAGTATCCGGATCGGTGACGCTCGCGACAAGGACGAGGTGCTTGGCGGTCAGCTGCTGCAGCACCGAGAGAAGCCCTCGGGAGGCGCCGGGCGCCTCGATGGAGGTGAGCAGCACGACCAGCGATCGCTGGGAGGTCACCGACGCGACCTGAGCGGGAACCGCCGACCAGTCCATCTCGATGAGGGCGGGCTCGATGCCGGCCATCTCATCCACCATGCGGGAGAGCAGTTGCGGTCCGCTCGCGCCCTGCACCCGGCCGCGGACGATACGGTCGTAGGCGATCATGTCCACCCGGTCGCCGGCGCGGCTCGCCAGCGCGGCGAGCAGCAGCGCGGACTCGAACGCCGTGTCGATGCGGGGCTCGTCCGCGACGCGGGCGGCGGATGTCCGGGCGGAATCGATCACGATGACGACACGGCGGTCGCGCTCGGGCCGCCAGGTCCGCACCATGACGCGGGCTCCGCGTCCCCCCGTCGGATCGTGCCGGCGAGCCGTCGCACGCCAGTCGATGGAACGCACATCGTCGCCGCGAACGTACTCGCGCAGGGAGTCGAACTCGGTCCCCTGACCGCGCAGCAGCACGGTGGTGGTGCCCTCAAGCTCGCGCAGCCGCGCCAGCCGCGAGGGAAGGTGCTTGCGGGACTCGAACGGCGGCAGCACCCGGATGCGGCCCGGAGCGTCCAGCGTCGCCTGTCGTGCCCAGAGGTGGAGGGGACCCCAGGACCGAACGGTCACATTGCGGACACGGCGCTCGCCGCGACGCCATGGACGAAGGGACGCGACCAGCCGGCGGCGCTCGCCCGGCGGCAGTGACACGGCGGACCGGGTCGGCTCGGCGGCGGCGGACGGCTCCCAGCCGTCGCGCACCGTGCCGCGCAGCGTCCTCCGCCCGGTGTTCGTCACGTACAGTTCCGACTCGGCCTCGGCGCCGAGCCGGACGCGCGCGGGAAGCGACCGTTCGACCGCCACCGAGCGCGGCGAGCCGGCTACCAGCAGGTCGATCATCCCGAGCAGCAGGCACAGCACGAGCCAGGCGCCCAGCGTCGCGTACGCCGCCGCGTCCCGCCCGCCGAGGAGCACGACGGGGATGACGCCGAGCGCGAGCAGGGCGACGAAACGTCCGGATACGGTCACGTCGGGGCCTAGATCGGAACCTGGACCTGCTGCACGATCGAGCGCAGGATCGCGTCCGGGCCGACGCCCTCGAGCTCCGCCTCCGGCCGCAGCTGGATGCGGTGGCGCCACACGGGCACCAGCATCGCCTGCACGTGGTCCGGCGTGATCGAGTCGTAGCCCGAGAGCCAGGCCCACGCCTTCGCGGCCGCGAGGAGGGCCGTCGTGCCGCGCGGGCTCACGCCGAGCTTGACCGACGGGCTGCGCCGAGTCGCACGCGCGAGGTCGACGACGTACGCGAGGACATCCGCGTTCGCCCCGACCGCCGCGGCCGACGCACGCGCCGCCTGCAGCTCCGCGGCGCTGAGCACCGGCGTCACGCCGGCGCCCCCCAGGTCGCGCGGGTTGAAGCCGGCCGCATGGCGGCGAAGGACCTCCACCTCCAGCTCCCGCTCCGGCACGTCGAGCGTGAGCTTGAGCAGGAAGCGGTCGAGCTGCGCCTCCGGCAGCGTGTAGGTGCCCTCGTACTCGATCGGGTTCTGCGTCGCCGCCACGATGAACGGGTCGGGGAGCAGCCGGCTGACGCCGTCCACGCTCACCTGGCGCTCCTCCATGGCCTCGAGGAGGGCCGACTGGGTCTTGGGAGGCGTCCGGTTGATCTCGTCCGCGAGCAGGATGTTGGTGAACACCGGTCCCTCACGGAACACGAAGCCGCCGGTCTGCGCGTCGTACACGAGCGAACCGGTGACATCGCCCGGCATGAGGTCGGGGGTGAACTGCACGCGCTTCGTGTCGAGGCTGAGCGCGTGACTCAGTGCTCGGACCAGAAGCGTCTTCGCGACACCCGGCACACCCTCCAGCAGCACATGCCCGCGTGCGAGCAGCGCGATCATGAGCCCGGTGACGGCGCCGTCCTGGCCGACCACCGCTTTGCCCACCTCGGCCCGGACGGCGGCGAGAGCGGAGCGGAGGCGGGCGGCATCCGCCGCAGCGCCGGGGGAGGAGGTCGGGAAGGCGGTTCCCGTGGTGACGTCAGTCATTCATCCATTCTTCCGGTCGGGCCCAGGAGCGGGCGACACAGCGGCGGCGGTGGCTCGTTCGAGCTCCGCCAGGTCGTCGGAGAGAGCGATCAGCTCTCGGTCGGTCGCCGGGACGCGCTCCAGCAGCAGGGCGTGCACCGTCCAGCGGTCGCGCCGGGTCAGCGTGGCCACCGCGTCGGCGACCTCCTGCGTGGTCGAGGTGCTCGGCAGGCCGACCAGGGCTGAGAGCCGGCCGATGGTGCCGACGCGCAGAGCATCCGCCGCCCGCAGCCGTGCCGAGGAGCGCTGGTAGAGGCGGGCGCGTCCCTCGCGCGTCTCGCCCGCACGCACGATGACAGGCAGGTTCTCCACGACCAGCGGGCCGAAGCGGCGGCCGCGCCAGACGGCTGCGGCGAGGAAGACCACCAGGAGCAGAACCATCACCGGGGTGACCCAGCCCGGTGTCAGCGCACCGAGGTCTGGAGGGCCGGTGACGGGCCGGTCGCCGAGCGACGGCAGATACCAGACGAGCGTCCGGTGGCCTCCGAGCAGGTTGAGGGCGAGCGCGGCGTTGCCCAACCGGTCGACGCCGTCGTTCGCGAGCACCGCGCCCGAACCCAGGAGATACACGGTGGAGTCGTCGAACGTCGTGCGCACCAGCGAAGCGCTTCCGTCCGGATCGGTGAAGCACGCGACCCCGTCCCCGTAGACGGTGAACGTGCCCGGCGATGTCGCCTCGCTGAAGTCCGGGGAGCTGCGGGGATCGATGCGCTGAGCGCGTTCTGCGGCGCGCACCCCGCATCCTGCGTTCACGGGGCCGCGAGGCTCTCCGGCGGCGGTGACGTCGCGATCGACGGTCTGCAGCGCCTGGAAGCCGGGTTCGACCAGGACGAGCGTCCGCCCGTCGCCGGCGAGTGCACGGTAGCCGCCGCTCGGCAGATTGGCGTCCGGGTCGTAGACCAGCACCGTCGCGTCGTCTGCGGCCGCCGAGCGAGCCTGGTCGAGGGTCGTGACCGACCGGACGTCGACGCCGTGATCGCGCAGCACCTGCGCGACCGCTTTGCCGCCGGTCGGCGCGGCGTTCGCCGGGTCGAGGGCGATCCCCGCACCGGCCCGGCCGCCGGTGAGGAGGATGGTCAGCAGGGCGATCAGCGCGGCGATGACGGCAAGCACGATCCACGGCACAGCGCGGCGCGCGGTCTGCCGCACGGTCGGAGAGACGGCGGTGGCCTCCCGGGTGCCGACGAATTCGGTCGTCGTCACCGGGCCACCGCCGGCGCTGTCACGCGGAGGTGCTGGAGCCGCTGGTCGAGCGCGATGAGGTGCTGGTAGGCGGCCTCCGTCCCCGGCCGGTCGAGGTAACGGACCTCGTCGAAGTCCCTGGCCGCGCGGCGCAGCGCATCCCTCTCTTCCGGAGCCACATCGGCAGCGCGGGAGGAGAACTCGCCGGCGGTCGTCCCCGGGGTCACGCGCACCAGTGTGCGCTCGTCCAGCCCGGCCGCGATGGCACGGAACTCCTCCTCGACGGCGGTGATCCAGTCACCGGCTCGGGCCGCCTCCTCCGCGGCCGCACGGAGTTCCGCGGCACTCCGCGTTCCATCGGACCCGAAGAGGGATCGCCGCTCGAGGGCCGATCGGCGATTGATCCGCGGGCGCCCGAAGATGAAGAATGCGGCCACAATCAGGCCGGCGATCACCAGCACCACGACCAGGAGCAGGACCGGCCCGCCGTCGGCGCCCGGCCCCCGGAACAGGGAGCCGATCCAGTCCTGCACGGCCTTGGAGGCCAGGTCGAACCACGTCGGCTTCGCTGCCTGGTACTCCGGTCGCGACAACTCGTCGCGCAGCCACTGCTGCGCGTCCGGCGAGCTCGGGTCCACCGGGATGTCGAGGTGCATCACGATCAGCCGGCCGGCCACCCGGGCGCGGGCGATGCGGCCTGCTGGGCGGGCGGGAGGTACGGGTCACGGACGTCCTGTCCGGTCTGACGGCCCTCCACGAACCGCACGAGCTCGAGATCGAGCCCCTCCTTGCGCATCCGCAGGTCGATGTAGAGGAGCGACACCGCCGCCGTCTGGATCACACTCCCGATGGCACCCACGATCGCGGTGGCGATGGACGAGACGACGTTCACGCTCAGCTGGCTGAGGAGCACCTGCGCCCCCACCCCGGCCGAGCTGACCGACGTCGGCGCGAAGACAGTGCCGAGGATCGCTCCGAGGATGGCGAACGGGATCGCGATCGTCTGGGTGATCGCGTAGACGATGACGCCCACCAGCAGGATGATGCCGAAGGTGCGCCAGAAGTATCCCGTCGTGAGCCGCCACGACCGTCGGACCGCGGCGAGGAGCGGGAGCCGTTCCAGGACGATCGCGCTCGGCACCATGGCGAGCTTCGTGTTGATCCAGATGGCCAAGGGGATGAGCGCCAGACCACCGAGGACCCCCACGAGGACGGCGCCGATGGTGCCCGCCTGCGAGTCGGTCATGGCGAGCGCGACGACGATGCCGGCGACAAGGGCGAGGGCGAGGATCCACGCCAGCGCATAGAGCATCGTCCAGCCGATGAGTGCGCCGATCCGGCCGCGGACGAGTCGCCAGAGCGCGCCGAAGGTCAGCTTCTCGCCCACGGACTCCCGTGCGACGTCTGCGACGATGACGCCCTGCAGGAGGGCGCTGAACACGGTGGAGACGACCAGCGACAGCACACCGACCACGATCGCGCCGCCGATCGCGCCGGCCTGCAGAGCCGGCTGGTCGCCCAGCTCACCGGAGGCCACGCGGCCGACGAGGAAGGCGAGGAGGGTCCCGCCTCCCACGGAGATGACGATGTTCGGGATGCTGTAGAGCAGCAGCGACGCACCGACCGTGACCCGTGGGTTGCGGCGCAGGGCCTGGAACGGGGCTGCGAGCAGCGGGCCGAGCGTGAGGGGACGCAGCGGGATGAGACCGGGCTTCGGCGGCGGCGTCCAGCCGGGCTGCTGTCCGGCCGTGGGGTATGGCTGGTGCCATCCGGGCTGTTGACCATACGGCGGCTGCTGGCCGTAGGGCGGCTGCTGGCCCCATTGGGGCTGCTGTCCGTACGGGGGCTGCTGTCCGTACGGGGGCTGCAGACCGTACTGCGGTTGCTGTCCGTACTGCGGTTGGTGACCGGGCGGTTGCTGTCCATAGGGCGGCTGCTGGCCGGACGGCGGCTGCTGCCCCCATTGCGGCTGCCCGCCGTCGGGTGCGGGCCTATCCGCCCCGGATGAACCAGGCGCCTGCCAGTTCTCGTCGTCGCTCACGCCGTGCCCTTCCGTCCCCCTGCGTCGTGCTTGGTCCCATGCTGGCACATCACCGTAGGTTCGGCGCTCCAGTGGCCTATGAGGACAGTGCGAGGAACCCGTCGATGGCGGCCCAGGTCCGGTCGGGGGCCTCGAGCTGCGGGAGGTGACCGGCTTCCGGGATCTCGGCGAACCGGGCGCCTGGGATGGCGCGGCTGAGAGCCCGCCCATAGGCAGGGGTCACGATCCGGTCGCTCTCGCCCCACACGACGAGGGTGGGCACCGTCACCGCGGCGAGCCGGCCGAGCAGCGTGGGGTCGCTCATCCCGCCCGCAATAGCGGCCATGGTCGCTCCGTTCCCCTGCTGGATGGCGCGCTGCTGGTCGGTGAGGCCGGCCGGGTCCACGTACCCGCGCTCCGGGTCGTGCCAGGCGATCTCCGCGATTCCGCGGGCGTCGAGGGAGAAGAAGTCTGCGATCGGTTCGCCTTCGATGACCACGCCGACGCCGTCGATGACGACCACGGCACCGAGCAGGCCGTCGTACCGGTCGTCCCCCGAGGCCTGCACCGCCATCTCCAGTGCGATCCAGCCGCCGATCGAGGAACCGATGAGCACGACGTCCCGGTCGCCGTGCTCGAGGAGACCAGCGAGGTAGCCCGCTGCGAGGTCCGCGACGGAGCCGATCGAGTCGGGGCGCGACGTGCCCTCCCACCCGGGATGCGTCGGTGCGGAAGCGTGCATGCTCACCGCGAGGTGCTCGACGATGGGCGCGACGGTCTTCGGCCCTCCACCGCCGTGGAGGACGAGCGCGGGGCGCGCGTGCGGGTCGCCGGCCGTGAGGATGGGCAAGTCGGGAAGTGAGGTCACGATGCTCCAAATCAGCATGTTTACACAAAGAAGTTGATACCAGAGCGACCGGGCGTTCGGCACGCCCCAGCGCTGGTGTCCCCGCTCCGGACTCGTCGGGCTCGAGCCGACCAGGGGCTGCGGTCGCGCATCCACAGGGCGCGTAATGCTTACATTCAAGCCGGTGGCAGGCTGCTCCATTACGCTGGTCATGTCGCTTCACGGCCTGAGGCCGCTCGAGAGGGGTTCGGGGAACTTCGCACATGACTAGTCGCATCCTGGTGGTCGACGACGACACCGCGCTTGCGGAGATGATCGGCATCGTGCTGCGCACGGAAGGGTTCGATCCGGTCTTCTGCGAAGACGGGGCCCAGGCGCTCGAGGTCTTCCGCTCATCCAAGCCCGACCTCGTCCTGCTCGACCTGATGCTCCCGGGCCTGGACGGGATCGAGGTGTGCGACCGCATCCGTGCCGAATCCGGCACGCCGATCATCATGCTGACCGCGAAGTCGGACACCGCCGACGTGGTAAAGGGCCTGGAATCGGGCGCGGACGACTACATGGTCAAGCCGTTCAACCCCAAGGAGCTGGTCGCCCGCATCCGCACCCGGCTGCGTCCGGCGCCGGCGAGCCCGCCCTCCGACGAGCTCACCGTCGGCGACCTCATCGTCGACGTTGCAGGCCACGAGGTGCGCCGCGGCGACGCCCGTATCGCCCTGACCCCGCTGGAGTTCGACCTCCTGCTCGCGCTGGCGTCCAAGCCTCAGCAGGTGTTCACCCGGGAGATGCTGCTGGAGCAGGTCTGGGGCTACCACTACAAGGCGGACACGCGCCTGGTCAACGTGCACGTCCAGCGGCTGCGCGCCAAGGTGGAGCAGGACCCGGACAACCCGAAGATCGTCATGACCGTGCGCGGGGTCGGCTACCGCGCCGGCGCCGCCGCGTGAGCTCCCGGAGAGTCGCATGCGCTTCCGGTGGCCGACGCGGGATGCGTGGCGGCGGGTGCCGTCCCGCCTCGCATACCTGTGGCGCACGTCGCTCCAGGTCCGCACCGTTGCCATCACCCTCCTGCTCACGGGTGCCGCCATCCTCGTCACCGGCATCTACATGGCGCTCAGCATCAGCAACGATCTCTACCAGTCGCGTCTCGATCAGGCACTGCGCGACTCCAGCCGCGCGACGACCACGGCGCAGTCGACGCTGAACGCCTCGGACGTCTCCTCCGGCGACGCGGGCAAGAACCTGCTCAACACCGTCCTGCAGAGCGTGCAGGCGTCCACGTCCAGTCGTCTGGTCGCCGCCTACCGCGTCCCGGGGCAGGACACCGGCGTCCTCGCCCCTCCGGACCGCGGCAGCCCCGCGATGAACTCCGTCATCTCGCCCGACCTCCGCGAGAAGGTGCAGAACGGAGGGATGAAGCAGTACTACCAGTCGGTCGCGCTTCCGGCGGGCGGAGGAACCGATCCCGGAATCGTCGTCGGCTCCCAGCTGACGTTGCCGTCCTACGGCAAGTACGAGCTGTACATCGGCTACAACCTGCGCGACTCCGAGAACACCCTGCTCTTCGTGCAGAACACGCTGCTCGTCGCCGGCCTGGCGCTCGTCCTCCTGATCGGTGCGATCACCTGGGTCATCGTCCGGTTCGTCGTCGAGCCTATCCGTGTGGCGGCGCGCACCAGTGAGCGACTGGCCGCCGGCGATCTGGCGGTGCGCATCCCGGAGCGGGGCGAGGACGTGTTCGCCTCGCTGGCGCGCTCCTTCAACGGGATGGCCGACAGCCTGCAGAGTCAGATCAACCAGCTCGCGACCCTGTCGCAGCTGCAGCAGCGCTTCGTCTCGGACGTCTCGCACGAGCTGCGCACCCCCTTGACGACGATCCGCCTGGCGGGCGACGTCATCTACGACCAGCGCGAGGGGTTCCCGCCGGCCACCGCGCGCACCGCCGAACTGCTGCACACCCAGATCGAGCGCTTCGACCGCCTGCTCTCCGACCTGCTCGAGATCAGCCGCTACGACGCCGGCTCCGTGGTGCTCGACGCAGAGCCCACGAATCTCGTCCGACTCGCCGAGGAATGCGTGGACGAGCTGCGGACGGTCGCCGAGCAGAACGGGTCGGAGCTCGTCCTCGACGCCCCCGGCGGCTATTTCGACGTGCCCATGGACCCGCGCCGCATCCGCCGTGTCGTCCGCAACCATCTCGGCAACGCCATCGAGCATGGCGAGGGGCGGCCCGTCGTCGTCACCGTCGACAGCAACGAGAGCGCGGTCGCCCTGACCGTGCGGGACTTCGGGATCGGGATGAGCGCTCAGGACACCGGTCACGTCTTCGACCGGTTCTGGAGGGCGGATCCGTCGCGCAAGCGGACGCTCGGTGGCACAGGACTCGGGCTCGCCATCTCACTGGAGGACGCGACCCTGCACTCCGGCTGGCTGCAGGTCTGGTCGTCGCCCGGCGCGGGATCCTGCTTCCGCCTGACACTTCCGCGTGTGGCCGGACGGGAGATCACGGCATCCCCGCTCTCGCTCGCGCCGACGGAGGACGGCACCGGCGTCCCGCAGGGCAGCGACGCCGCCACCGGGAGCGAGGCGCACGCATGATCGGCTTGAGAGGATCGCGCAGGGGAATATGCGGAGCGCCGGGCAGGGCGCCGGCCACCGCGCCGGGCAGGAGGTCGGCGGGTACCCGGGTGGTCCTGGCCGCCCTGGCCGGTCTCGCACTGGTCGCGCTCGCCGCGTGCGCCAGCATCCCGGACTCCGGCCCGGTGCGCCAGGGAGGACCCGTCGCCCAGGTCAACGACCCGCTCGACCTCGACTTCAACCCCTCGCCGCCGGAGAAGGGCGCGACGCAGCAGCGGATCGTGCAGGGCTTCATCGACGCCGCCTCCAGCCCCAAGAACAACTTCCAGATCGCTCGCGAGTACCTGACCCATGCCATGGCCGCCAGCTGGAACCCCGACGAGTCGGTGACCGTCGACGACGGACGCAACCGCAGCTATCAGGACCAGGGGTCGCTCTGGAGGGTGGACGTGACCCCCGTCGCGAACCTCGACTCCATCGGCGCCTACCATCCGATGGCGAGCACCGCGCCGGTCGGCCTGAACTACCAGCTGGTGAAGGAGAACGGGGAGTGGCGCATCTCGGTCGCCCCCGACGGCGTGGTCATCGACGACCCGACCTTCCGCGCCGTCTACACCCAGCAGACGCTGTACTTCTACAGCGC
Organism: Leifsonia sp.; assembly: GCA_051962155.1. Classification (GTDB taxonomy): domain Bacteria; phylum Actinomycetota; class Actinomycetes; order Actinomycetales; family Microbacteriaceae; genus Leifsonia. The sequence continues at coordinate 9,893 of JBQCCO010000292.1, forward strand.
CGGCTACGGCTACCTGGTGCCGGACGCACGCTGGTTCCCGGCCCGCGTCGCCTCGGCCGCGACCCGGGTGGCGAGCTCGCTGCTGGCAGGGCCCGCTCCCTGGCTGAACGGGGCCGTGACGACGGCCTTCCCCAAGGGGACGCAGCTGGCCGTGCCGTCCGTGACGACGTCCGGAGGTGTGGCGCACGTCGACCTCAGCTCCGAGGCCGCGCAGGCGGATCCCGCGCAGCTGCAGCGGATGCAGTACCAACTGGAGCAGTCGCTGGGGAGCCTGGCGCAGAGCGTCGAGCTGTCGGTGGAGGGCAATGTCCAGCAGATCCCGTCTCTGAGTTCCTCCGCCCTCCCGATCCGGGACCCGTCGGTCGACTCGCACCCGTACCTCTACCGGGGCGACGTGTTCGGACCGCTGAACGGGGACGCGGTGAGTGCGCTGACCGGCCTGAGCGAGAAGGTGGCGGCCCTGCATCCGACCGCCGTGACGCTGAACGCTTCACGCGATCAAGCCGCCGTGCTGGCGCAGGCGGGGGCCTACTCCGTCCGCAAGAACGGCGACCCCGTCCGGGTGGATTCGCGCCCGGGACTGATCGGACCGTCCCTCGACCCCTCCGGCTGGGTCTGGTCGGTGCCCTCCGGATCGCCCGGCGCCATTCAGGTCGCCGCCGCCAACGGGGGAGAGGCGCACGTGATCGCGGCGAGCTGAACGGGCGCGACATCGATCCTGACGCTCGCGGTCTCGCGCGACGGGACGCGGGTGGCCGCCCTGCTCAAGACGGAGACCGGGTACTCGCTGATGGCGTCCGGGATCGTGCGCGGCGGAAACGGGTCTCCCACGTCGCTCACCGACCCGGTCGAACTCGCCGTCCCTGCGGCCCCCCCACGCTCGGCGGCCTGGACGAGCGACCTCACCATCGCCGTGCTGAGCGCCACGACCGGCGACGCGACGAGCATCGCCCAGCAGACCGTCGGCGGTGACCAGACCAGCACTTCCGGACCTTCCGGAGGCCGGACGATCGTCGGCGCCGCAGGACTCTCGCCCTATGTGGTCCTGAGCGGCGACGGGACGCTCGTCGCGCCCACCGGCACCGGCTGGCAGGCGCAGACGGACAAGGTCGGCGCGATCGCGGTGCAGCAGGGCCAGCCCTGACGCGTCGTCCACAGCCGGCTCGCGGACCACGTTCTCCACCGATTCGCGTCGCCCCCGCTCCAGCAGAGCCACCGCCGGGGATGCTCGAACCATGACAGCTCAGACCCTGATCCGTGAATCCCTGCTCGACGCCGCCGCCATCGTCCTCCCTGTGCGCTGCGCGGGCTGCGGCCGTCCCGATCGCTCGTTGTGCGACGACTGCGCAGCCGCTCTGCGACCCGCCGCCCGAGTGGATGCGGTGAGCGGCATCCCCGTCTGGTCCTCACTTCCCTACGAGGGCGTTCCGCGGCGCGTGCTGCTCGCATACAAAGACGGCGGCCGGGTGGATGTGGCTCGAGCGCTGGCGCGGCCGCTGCGGTTCGCGGTGGCGGAGGCGCAGCGCGAGGCGACGGGGAGGGGAGGAGGTGACGGCGCCGGCGGCGCGGCTCTGTTGCCCGTGCTGGTGCCCTCGACCCGCGCGGCCTGGCGCCGGCGCGGATACCATCCCACCCGTGCGGTCCTGGCTCGGGCGCACATCCTGGTCCCTCCGCTCTGGCGCGCCCTGCGCTTGTCCAGACAGACCGCGGACCAGGCCGGGCTGACGGTGACGGAGCGCTCGGGCAACCGAGAGTGCAGTCTCGTGGCCTCGCCTCGGCTCGCCCGCCGCGATTGCCTGATCGTCGACGACATCGTGACCTCCGGGGCGACGATCCTGGAGGCGGCGCGGGCGATCCGCGCCGTGGGCGGGAGGGTCGCCGGTGCGGCGGCGATCGCACGGACGCCGCTCCGGGGTGGCGCACATGCTCAGAGATGACTCAGCGGACCCACGGGAGATGCCGTCTGTTTTTCGGTACCGGAAGCAGGTCGGCGGCACTACGGTAGACGAAAAGGCGCGATCGAACCGCCCTTCGTGATCCGGGCGGTCATCACGCCGGATCAGGGAGGTCTTCATGGACATCAACATCATCGGACGCAACCTGGGCATCACTGATCGATTCCGGGAGTACGCCACGGAGAAATCCGACAAGGTGTCACACCTGGCCGAACGAGCCATCTCGTTCGAGATCAAGGTCAGCAGGCACAACGAGAAGCTGGGCACCCAGAACGGCGACGACCGCGTCGAATTGACGCTCGTCGGGCCGCGCGCTGTGGTGAGATCCGAGGCGACAGGACAGGACAAGTACGCCGCCTTCGACATCGCGCTCGGCAAGCTCATGGAGCGCGTGCGTCGCGCGAAGGACCGCCGCAAGGTCCATCGCGGGCAGCACAGGCCCACCTCGTTGCGTGAGGCGAGCACGGACGGTTTCAGCGCGGTAGGACTCGCGGCGGCTCCCGTCGCGGTGCTCGACCAGGTGGCCACCGGCAGCGTGCCCGTCGTATCCGATGAGACGGAGGAGCCCGTAGCGGAGGCGGCGGAGGAGGAGTACTGCCCCGTCGTGATCCGCAAGAAGGTCTTCGCCTCCGTACCCATGACCGTGGACGACGCCCTCTATTACATGGAGCTGGTCGGCCACGACTTCTACCTCTTCGTCGACCAGGAGACCATGCGCCCGAGCGTGGTCTACCGGCGAAAGGGATGGGATTACGGCGTGATCTCGCTCGACGACGACGCCGATGAGCTGCAGGAGGTCGCGACGGCGGCACGCAAGCTGGGCTGATCGCGAGCGGGTCATCCCGAGGAGGACAGACGGAGCGCCGATGGCGACCGCCCAGGCGGCGGTCGCCATCGGACGTTCGTCCAGGCCCCTCCCAGCCAGAACGAGCCGAACGGCGGGGCTGAACAAGTAGCATGTCTCTAGCGTCGGCGGAGTCTGCCGTCCGGCGCGCGTCCGTCGGGGCGCCGGGCCGTCGGCCCGACCGAGTGTAAGTGGAGTGCATCAGTGGCCTCAGTTCTTGAAAAGGTCCTCCGTGTCGGCGAGGGACGCATCCTCCGCCGCCTGGAGGCGTACGCGAAAGCCGTCAATGCTCTCGAAGACGACTTCAGCCAGCTGACCGACGAAGAGCTCGCGCACGAGACGGTCGAGCTGCGCGAGCGCTACGGGAACGGCGAGTCGCTCGACGATCTGCTGCCGGAGGCGTTCGCCGCCGTCCGCGAGGCATCCAAGCGGACCCTGGGGATGCGTCACTTCGACGTGCAGATCATGGGCGGCGCAGCGCTGCACCTCGGGAACATCGCCGAGATGAAGACCGGTGAGGGCAAGACCCTCGTCGCGACGACCGCGGCCTACCTCAACGCGATCGCCAGCCGCGGCGTCCACGTCATCACCGTCAACGACTACCTGGCGAGCTACCAGTCCGAGCTGATGGGCCGGGTCTTCCGCGCCCTCGGCATGACGACGGGTGTCATCCTCGCCGGCCAGACGCCGGAGGAGCGCCGCGAGCAGTACGCCGCCGACATCACCTACGGCACGAACAACGAGTTCGGCTTCGACTACCTGCGCGACAACATGGCGTGGCAGGCGAGCGACATGGTGCAGCGCGGCCACTTCTACGCCATCGTCGACGAGGTCGACTCCATCCTCATCGACGAGGCCCGCACCCCGCTGATCATCTCGGGTCCGTCCTCGGGCGAGGCGAACCGTTGGTTCAACGAGTTCGCGAGCCTCGCCAAGCGCCTCACTCCCGACGTCGACTACGAAGTGGACGAGAAGAAGCGCACCGTCGGAGTGCTCGAGCCGGGCATCGAGAAGGTCGAGGACTACCTCGGCATCGACAACCTGTACGAGTCGGCGAACACCCCACTGATCTCCTTCCTGAACAACGCGATCAAGGCGAACGCCCTGTTCAAGCGTGACAAGGACTACGTCGTGATGAACGGCGAGGTCCTCATCGTCGACGAGCACACCGGCCGCATCCTCGTCGGCCGCCGCTACAACGAGGGCATCCACCAGGCCATCGAGGCCAAGGAGGGCGTCGAGGTCAAGGCCGAGAACCAGACCCTCGCCACGGTGACCCTGCAGAACTACTTCCGCCTCTACAAGAAGCTGTCCGGCATGACCGGTACGGCCGAGACCGAGGCCGCCGAGTTCATGAGCAC
>JBQCCO010000293.1:0-6190 GCA_051962155.1 Leifsonia sp.
GGCGCGGGGTATGGTGCCGGCTTTGTTAACTTGGTTGTCGACCCCGCCGAGTTCGGCGACGGCCTCCGTGACGGCGTCCGCGAGCTCTTGCGGGCTCGCCGAGGCGAAGTCGCGGCGGATCGGGTGGACGCGGCGACCGAGCGCGCGGATGCGGTCGGCCGTCCCGGAGGCATCGCCCCGGTCGAGGAGCGCGACATCGGCGCCGGCTTCGGCGAGCGCGATCGCGGCGCCCTGGCCGATCCCGCGGCTCGAGCCGCTCACGAGGGCGACCTTCCCGTCCAGGCGGAACGAATCGAGGATCATGCGGGGACCTCCTGAGGGGCGCCGGTCGTCGAGCGAGCGGGGTGGGAGCGCGAGGGAGCGTCCTGCGCGGACACGAAACGGGTGGTGAGTTCTCCGATCCGGGAGATGCGCACGGTGACGACGTCGCCGTCCGCGAGCGGCCGGTGCGCCTGCTGCGCCCCGGGGAGCTTCTGCGGCGTTCCGGTCGAGACGACATCGCCCGGCTCCAGGGTCAGCACCTGGCTCAGATGGTGGATGACGAACGCCACACTGAAGATCGTGGTCGAGGTCGACTGCGAGACGGTGACGACGCCGTCGCGGACCACTTCGACGAGCAGCTCCTGAGGATCAGGCACCTCGTCGGGCGTGACGACCCACGGGCCGAGCGGCGCGAACCCGTCCGAGCACTTGCCGAGAGCCCATTGGCTCTGGCGCCGCTGCCACCCCCGGTCGGACACGTCGTTGAGGATGGTGTACCCGCCGACATGGCCGAGCGCGTCTTCGATCGAGACGCGCCGGGCTCGGCGCCCGATGACGATCGCGACCTCGCCCTCGTAGTCGACGTCCGTCGCACCGGGCGGGATCGCGACCGGGTCGCCGGGACCGCCCAGGGTGTTCGGCGTCTTGACGAAGACGTCCGGCCACTCCGGGTCGTTCGCCGCCGGGTCGACGCCGTCGGGCACGTGGCCCCGGTAGTTGTAGCCGAGGCACAGGATCTTGCCCGGCGTCACCGGTGCGGCGAGCGCCGCACTCGCGAGTGCCGGCAGGAAGCCGGCATCCGCCGTCTCCACCGCCGCACGCACCTGCGCGAGCAGAGCGTCGTCCCCGAGGATCCGCTCGACGCGCGGCGCGATCGCGGACAGGTCGAGCAGGCGATCGCCCTCCGGGCTCGAGACGACGACAGCGGGCCGGTCGCCGCTCCCCTCCCGATACGTCACGAGGCGCATGACAGCTCCGGCTCCGAACGTGCCGGGCTCACCAGTAGAGCCGCCATTCGGGATCGACCGTGCGCATCAGCGCCTCCAGGTAGAAGTAGTCCCCCCAGAGGGTGCCCTCGTCGACGCCGTGGTCGCCGGGGAGGTTGTAGACGCCGTGCAGGAGAAGAGCGTCCGACACGTCATCGGCCGGCGTGTAGCTCTCGATGAGCGAGGCGAGGATGCGGTCCGCGGCTTCGGTCGCCCGCGCGGCGGCCTCCGGGTCGTCCTCGGCGATGGCGAGCTCGCGGAGGCCCGACACGGCGATGGCTGCGGCCGAGCTGTCGCGCGGGGCGTCGCTGCCGTCCGTGTACACCAGGTCCCAGTACGGGACGTCGTCGGCGGGGAGGTGCGCGAGGTAGTACGCGGCGCAGCGACGCGACGCTTCGAGGAACCGTTCGTCGCCCGTGGCGCGGAAGTTGAGGGCGAAGCCGTAGACGCCCCATGCCTGTCCGCGTGCCCAGCACGAGTCGTCGTGCGCACCCTGCTCCGTCGCGCCGCGAAGCGGCTCGCCGGTCTCGACATCCCAGTAGAACGTGTGGAAGGTCGAATCGTCCGGCCGCACGATGTGGTCGTGCAGCTGCAGCGTGTGCCGCCGGACCGCGTCGGCGTAGCGCTCGTCGCCCGTCTGCTCGGAGGCCCAGGTCAACAGCGGCATGTTCATCAGGCTGTCGATGATCGTGCGGCCCGCCTGGTGCGGGTCGGAGAGGTCGCCCCACGCCTGCACGATGCCGGCCGGTTCCAGGAAGCGGGTCATCAGGTGGTCGGCTGCGGCCAGCCCGGCCCGGCGCGCATCCTCGTCGCCCGTCAGGCGCCACGCGGCGACGCACGAGAGGCTGTACAGGAACCCGAGGTCGTGGGTGTCCAGGTCCTGGCCTTCGTTCACGCGGCGCTCGAAGTCGCGCGTGTGCCGCAGGGCGGCCTCCCGGAAGGCGTCGTCGCCCGTGGCCTCCCACGCGATCCACTGCATGCCGGGCACGAAACTGGTCGTCCAGCCGTGGTTGCCTCCCTCGGGGATATCGCCCAGCGCCGGGCGCGGCGGATAGACGCCGTCATCCGTCGTGTCGTCGGGGTAGGCGGCGGCGAACTTCTCGATCGTGCGACGCGTCGTCTCGATCGCGGTCTCGAGGGCGGCGCGGGCTTCGGTCCGGATCGCACCGGCGTATCCCGGAGCGGAGGAGAGGGAGGTCATGCGTTGCGGTCCTTGTCGATTCATCGGCGGTCAGTCGGTCAGCGGCTCGGCGGCCGGAAGCACGGGGCGCAGCGTGTAGCGGCAGTTGGCCCAGATCAGGTAGAGCGCGGCGGCAGCGGTCACCCCGGCGGCGATCGCCGGAAGGTTCGCGAACAGGGCGATCTGCACGGCGCCGATCAGCAGCGATACGAGGCTGAGGTACCAGCGCCGCACGCCGAGGAGGACGGCCGCGCGGACCACGTCCCGCAGCCGGGCGATCGGGACCTCCGCGATCGCGACCAGCGAGAGGATCGCCACGGCCAGCGCGAGGACGCTCAGCATGAGGAGCAGCGGAACGACCACGACTCCGACAGCAGAGGACGCGAGCGCGCGCACGTCGCCGAGCAGCACGACGAGGAGCGCAGCCGTGGCCGCACCGATCGCCAGCGCCTTGCGCCAGGTCGCCGCGTAGCCGCGGAGGAACGTCCGCAGCGGCCCGGCACCGTTCTGCCCCTGCTCGCGGAAGACCGTGAACGCCGCACTGCAGCCGGGGGCGGCGAGCGCCGCTGTCGCGGCGAGATAGGGCCACGTCTCCGCCGGGTTCGTTCCGATGACCAGCACGAGCAGCGGGAGGCACGCGACGACGAGCATCAGGTTGGTGGCAAGGCCCAGGTAGACGACCTCGAAGATGGTCGAGGCGAAGCCGTGGGAGATCCGTCGCATGGCCGTCAGCCCTTCATTCCGCTGGTCGCGATGCCCTCGACGAAGTACTTCTGCCCGAAGAGGAACACGATCCCGATCGGCACCACGGAGATCACGAGGCCCGCGAACATCAGGCCGTAGTTCGCGGCGTACTGGTTGCTCACGAACGTCTGCAGTCCGAGCTGCAGCGTCCACAGGTCCGGGTTCCGCAGGTAGATGAGGGGGCCGAGATAGTCGTTCCAGACCGTGACGAACGTGAGGAGCGTGAGGCTCGCCATCGCCGGCACCGACAGCGGCACCATGATGCGCCACCAGATGCCGTACTCGCTGAGGCCGTCGATGCGGGCCGCTTCCGAGAGCTCTTCGGGGATCGTCTCGTAGTACTGCTTCATCAGGAACACGCCGAAGGCGCTGAACGCCTGGAGCAGGATGATGGCCCACAGCGTGTTCGCGAGGTGCATCTTCGAGAGCATGATGAACTGCGGGATCATGTACGACTGCCACGGCACTGCGATGGTCGCGATGTACGCCAGGAAGAGGGCGTCGCGGCCGCGGAACTTCACGCGCGCGAATCCGTAGGCGGCGAACGAGCCGGTGAAGACCTGGAGGATCGTGACGGCGACCGCGAGCACCAGCGTGTTCCGGATCCATACGACGATGTTCGAGTGGGTCCAGATGTTGACGTAGTTGCTCCAGTCCCACGTCTGCGGAAGCCACTTCACCGGGACCGAGAAGACATCGTTGGCGGGCTTCAGGGAGCTCGACACCATCCAGAAGAACGGCACGAGGAGCGCGGCAGCGGCGATGACGAGAACGATGTAGCCGAAAACGCGGGCGACACGGTGCCCGCGGCTGCGCGGTGCGCGTCCGTCGCGCTCAGGCGGGCGTTCGGCGAGCTCCTGAAGGCTCCGCTGGAGCGTGGCGGGTTCGGTGATCGCGCTCATCAGGCACTCCGTCGCTTGTTGATGAGGAACTGGATGATCGTCACGACGATGCAGATGAGGAACAGGACGATGGATGCTGCCGAGGCATAGCCGAACTGGTTCTGCACGAAGGCGGTCTGGTAGATGAACTGGGAGAGCACGAGGGTCGCGTTGCCCGGACCGCCGTTGGTCATGACGAGGATCAGGTCGAAGACCTTGAACGAGTTGATCGTGAGCATGACCGTCACGAAGAAGGTGGTCGGCCGCAGGCACGGCATGGTCACGTTCCAGAAGCGCTGCCAGACGCTCGCGCCGTCGACGCGGGCCGCCTCGTGGAGTTCGCGGGGCACCGTCTGCAGGCCCGCGAGGAACAGGACCATGTAGTACCCCATGTCGCGCCACGTGCTGACGATGACCGTGGCGGGCAGAGCCCACGTCGTGGACTGCAGCCAGGTCGGCGGGTTCGCGATGCCGACGAAGTGGAGGAGCTGGTTGATCGGGCCGTACTGCGGGCTGAACAGCAGGTTCCAGACCACCGCGATGGCGACGATCGACGTGATGTACGGGAAGAAGGCGGCCGTGCGGAAGAAGGCGACACCGCGCAGCTTGGTGTTCAGCAGCAGAGCGAGCCCCAGCGAGACGACGAACGTCAGCGGGATGTGCAGGACCGCATAGTAGAAGGTGTTGAGCACCGCGGTGTGGAACGTCGTGTCACCGAGCAGGCGCTGGAAGTTCGCGAGGCCGGTCCAGTTGGCGGTGCCGAAGATGTTCCAGTTGGTGAAGCCGAGGTAGAACAGCGTCACGACGGGGATCAGCGTCAGCAGCGCGAAGCCCAGGAAGTTCGGCAGGATGAAGCTCCAGCCGATGAGGGAGTTACGCCTCCGCAGTCGCGACCTGCGTCGCGGGAGGGGCGGGGTCGGCGACGTGTCGACGTCGGTGGCGATCGCCGTCATGGCTCGTCCTTACGGTTCGGGGGATGTGCGGGGTCGGGGCGGAGCGCGCTGGGGACGCGCCCCGCCCCCTGGGGAGTCAGCTCAGCCGGCCTGGTTCTTGAACTGGGCGCCGGCGTCGCTGATGGCTTTGTCGAGCGGGGTCGAGCCGGTCATGATCGCGCTGTGCATCGCGGTGAGCGCAGTCGACGCGATGGGCGTCTTCGGCGACGGCGGGTTCTGCGGGGCGATCTTCTGGCTGCCCCAGGCGAACTTCGACAGCGAGTCGGTCGGAATGCCCTGCTGACCGAAGAAGGTCTTCGTCACCGCGTCCGTGACGAGCGCCGGGGAGATGCCGATCTGGGCGAGCGACTCCGCCGCCTTCTCGCTCTCGACGTAGGAGAGGAACTCTTTCGCCGCGGTGAGCTTCGCGCCGTCGGTCTTGACGTTGATCGCGAAGCCGGTCGGGTCGCCGAAGGTCACCGGCTTCTTGTCCGTGCCGGCCGTTGCCGACGTGCGCTGCGGCACCGGAGCCATGCCCCACTGGAACTTGTCGGCGTCACCGCTCTTCTGCTGGGCGAGGAGCGTCGCGACGTACCACGAGCCCATGAGCTCCATGGCCGCCTGCTGCTTGCCGAACTCGGCCTGGTAGGTGGTCTTGTTGGCCGACGCGGTGGCGAAAGGCAGCTGCAGTCCCTCGTCCTGCATCTTCAGCGCCTGCTCGTAGTACGGCTTCATGTACGCGTAGTTGCCCGAGAGCATGTCGGCCTTCGGCGTCTGCGCGGTCGCGAAGCTCTGCACCTGCGAGTTCCAGGTGTGGAGGTAGGCGGGGAGGGCCGAACTGCCGGCCGACTTCAGACCGGTCTTGAGCTTCTCGGCGGCGGCGGTGTAGTCGTCCCACGTCCACGTGCCGTCGGGGTCTGGCACGCCCGCGGCCTTGAAGAGGTCCTTGTTGTAGAACAGGACGTTCCCGTCGAGGCGGTAGGGGATGGCGTACTGCTTGCCGTCGAGCTTGTAGGAGCTCGCACCCTTGATGCCGTCGCTCAGCTTGACGTCGGAGACGTCGACCAGCTGGCCGCCCGAGGCGAAGGTCACCATGTCGGTGACCTGCTTGATGGCGACGACGTCGGGAGCGGTGCCCGCGGCGAGGTCGGCGGTCAGCAGCGTCGCGTAGTTGGCGGCGTCGTAGTCCTTGACCTGGACGGTGAC
>JBQCCO010000294.1:0-2226 GCA_051962155.1 Leifsonia sp.
GTTATCCAGACCGATCCTGGTCTGCCCATCGACTGGGTGATCCCCTCGATACGTGCGCACGCGGCACGGAACGCTCTGGCGGTGTATTCGCTGCCCTGATCGGTGTGCAGGATCACCCCGGTGATCGCTTCCCGGCCGCCGCGGACCGCGACCGCCATCTGCAACGCAGCCTCCGCCAGGGGTTCGTCGTGGTGCTCACCCATCGCGAACCCGACGATGCGTCTGGCTGCCATGTCCAACACACTGTCCAGGTAGAGCTTGCCCTCACCGGTGAGAATCTCGGTCCCGTCCCCGTACCACTTGTGATTCACCCGGTCCGTGCCGAAGTCTCGGTTGATCAGGTCCGGGGCACGCCACCTCCCGCGTCCTGGCCGGGTGGTGTGCTTACGGCGCCGTTTCCGCCGGGCAGCCAGGCCCGACTCGGCCATCAGCTTCGCAACGGTGTTCTCGCTCACCCGCCACCCCTCCTCCCGCAGGTCCGCGGTGATCCTCGGAGCCCCATACGTGCCACGATGCTTCGCGAACAAGCGACGGATCGCGACCTGCAACTGCGCACGGCGAGCGTGCTGCAACGAGGCGTCCCCGAACCGCCACTTGTAATACCAGGCCGGGGACACTCCCAACGCCCGGCACGACACCTGCACCGGGATCCGATGCTGAACCCTCTCGGCAGTGATCCGGTTGGCTATCACTGCCGGCCCATCGCCTCCTCCACCCAGAGGGCGACCGATCGTTTGAGGACATCACGCTGCATCCGCAGCTCCGTGTTCTCCTTCCGCAACCGGGCCAGCTCCGACCGCTCCGACTCGGTCAACGGCGCACTCCCGTCATCACGGGCACGCCGCGCACGAGCAACCCAGTTCCCCAGGGTCCCGTCGTTGACACCCAGATCCCGGGCGACCTGCGCGATCGGCTTCCCCGTCTCCTCAACGATCCGCACCGCACCCTGCCTGAAGTCCTCATCGAACTTCCGATACCTACCCATCGCCCACCTCACTTAAGCGATGTCTCCACGCTACGAGGGGAAACCCAGCGTTCGACAATGAAGCGCCTTCATGCACCACTTTGCACAATCGAACAGCACCAACAGTCCATCGGTAATCGCGCTGACGCCCCCGCTCCGACGTCAATCAGAAGACCGCCGCCTGCGCGCTTCCACTGGATGAGCGAAAGAGGAGACCAGCCGCATATGCAGTTGTAGGTCTGTTGAGACCGCCCGAAGTTCAAGAGCGCTTGCGTCTCGCGGGCCCGGTGCCTGTTGCGCCTTGCAAGTCCTTGCAGGCTCAACAGGCACCGGGTCGTCGTTCTACTTCTTCGGTGCCACCTCCCATGCAATGTTCGGCGAGGGGGATACCACGGACATGTTCACGTTCGCGAGCTTCGTCTTGTTGTAGATGAGCAGAGACGGTGCGCTGAGCACGTTCGTCGACCACACCAGTTCCTGTTGTGCCCGGTTGAGCGCCTCCACGTACCCAGCGCCCTGCTGGTCAACGGTTTTCGCCGCTGCGGCGTTCTGCAGGTCTGCGGTCAGCTGGGCGTCTTGCAGATTCCACGCGTTGTACTGTGTGGCGCCTCCGGTGAAGAAGCTCTTGGACTGCACGTACATGGGCAGGGTGCCGTAGTCGTACAGCGCTACCGGGTACTTGTGGGCGAGCACGGCGGTGACCATCTGGCCGTCGTCGGTGAAGGTGGTCAGGTTGGCTTTGACTCCGATCTTGTTCCAGTCCTGAACGATTGCCTGGGCGACCTGTGCGTCGTTGCCATCGTTGGATGTCGCCATGTTGAAGGAGAACCCGTCCGGATAGCCGGCCTCGGTCAGCAGTTGCTTCGCCTTGGCCGGGTTGTAGGCGAATCCGTCTGCTGCCTGTTGCGAGTATCCGGCCAGTCCTTTGACCGTCATGGTGGCGTTCGGTGCGGCGAGTGATCCGAAGATTCCCTTGGTGATCGTTGCCCGGTCGATAGCGTAGCTGAGTGCCTCACGCACCTTGACGTTGCCGATTGGTGCGGACACGGTTCCGTTTGCGTCGAGATAGTTGATTCCTGTGACACCGGTCAGTCGGGTGAGGAGCGTGGTGCTGGACGACGAGGTTGCTGCTTTCGCTGTGGAAATGTCGCCGAAGAAGGCGTCCACCTGTCCGCTCTGTGTCGCTTGCAAGGCGGCAGCAGTGTTGGCGACGACCTTGATCACGACTTTGCTCCACTTGATCGCCGGCTTGTCCCAGTAGT
>JBQCCO010000295.1:0-10747 GCA_051962155.1 Leifsonia sp.
CGCACGGCCTGGTCTCGAACAGGTGCCAGCGATGGGAACTTCACCCAGCAGGCGACGTACAACGATGCCGACCAGCTCACCCGGACCGACACGTCCGCGGCCGCCCGGGGCGTCGCGGCCGGTATCGCCACCTACTCGTACGATGGCGCCGGGAACCGGGTCAACCAGTCCATCGGCGGAGTCTCCACCCAGTACGGCTACAACCCGGCCGGGCAGACCACCCAGGTCTCTCGCGAGTGCCGCACCACCGACTACAACTACGACGGCCTGGGCCGGCGGGTCACCACCACCGACTCCACCGGGTACGGCACGGACACAACCCACACCGTCTTCAACGGACTCGCCCCGGCACAAACCACGAGCACCGGCGCCGGAACGGCGACACTGGTCCGTGACGCACTCGGCAACCTCGCCGAGCACGTCAGCGCAAACGGCGACGCTACCTGGGACCTTCTGGACCGCCTCGGATCCACCGTCGCCGGCGCCAACGGCTCCTCGATCACTCAACTCTCCACGTACGACGACTGGGGCAGCCAACAGTTGGCGACCCCCGGCTGGTCAGCCCCTGAGAACTACACCGGAGAAACCACCGACCCCACCCAGGGCCTCAACCACTACTACGCACGAGCGTTTGATCCCTCTGCGGCAGGATGGACTAGCTCGGATCCGTGGCGTGGCCTACTCACCGAACCCCGAACACAGAACCGTTACGCGTACGTCGAAGACAACCCGGCAAGCGACAGCGATCTCCTCGGGTTCAAGGCCAAACAGCAGCGAATGCCGAAGGTCTGCGGCGTGATATTCAGCTTCGATTGCCTTTTCGGGCCGATCAGGCCGGGACCCGCGCCAGCGCCGCCCAGCAATCCCCCCGCGACCAACCCGAAACCGGCCCAACTTGCTCCCACAACACCGGCGCCACCAGCCAAACCCAAGGCCACCGGACCTAACTCGCAGACGAAGGTGCAAGCCACTCACGAAGACGGGTGGACTCCTTGCGACAAATACTGCCAAGAGGCGTGGAAGAAGTTCTACCCATTCTTCTGGGATGCCGTCGCAGTCGCTCCCGAGGCAGCTGCCTGCATCGCCAGCTTGCCCTTGGGTGGCCCGGGGTGCGTGCACCTAAATCCTGAATCCTGGGCTTCGCTCTACGTTGATGAGCTGGCGTGGTGGGAATCCGAGCAACAGGCGTGGGAGCACTGGCTCGCAAATTGGTAAAGGTGAAGGGGTCCAAGATGACAAATAGCGTGCATTCCTATCGGCTGGCCTACTGGTTGTTGATCGCCGGCGGCGCTGCGTACTCGGCAATTTCGATCGTCTCGCTCTTCCTCATTGACTGGGAGGGGATAAGTCATACCCTCGGCCTCAATCTCGGATTGGTGAGCGTCGCAATTTGGTTGGGCTGGTCGCTGAATGTCGCGGCCTTCGCAGCACTTCCTTTCGCGAGCGCCTTCGAGCTTCGTTCCGGTAGCAGTGTCGGCTGGACGATGTGCGTGATCGTCGTCTTCGCAAGTGTCGCGGTCGTGCCGTTGCTCGGCTGGCCGGCGCTGATAGGGGTGGCCGTATACGGCGCGGCGCTGGTGTCTCTGGCATCCTCAGGCACCAGGGCGACGCTGAAGAGCGGCCGCGGTGCTCGGTGGGAGCGCAAGAAGAAGCGAACGTCCATTGGCTACGTTCTGTTTGTTGCTGGCGGCGGCTTTCTGGGAATCCATCACTACTACCTCAAGCGCACTTGGCAGGGAATCCTCTACCTTGCGTTGCTGCTGTGGGGGACGAGTCTCTGGCCGACGAACTATGCCTACATTCTGTGGGGTGTGTTGGTGGTTCTGAACATATGGGATGCCGCAACGATGCGCGCCCGAGTCGCCAAGTTGAATCAGCGGATTGTCGCCTGAGGTAGGGCGAGAAAATGTGACCGCCGCTCTCTTGATTATCGGATTGGTCTGGCTCGGCGCCGGAGCAATGCTCGTCGTCGGGCGAAGGAGGCTCGCCTTCATCCTTAGGCGTGCTGCATCACGGAGTATCTTCCACAGGCATCCCCCTCGGATGCGGAACCGACCCGGCTCCCTGGCGCCCCACAAGCGCCAAACCACCAACATCACCGGCCCCGCCCGCACCAGCAAAACCTTCGCGGCCGGCCAAACCAAAGCCAGTCGAGCCCAACTCTCAAAACACGGTGCAAGACCGACACGACGACTTGCTTCACCAGCCCTGGGTTGGCGTGCTTTCTAACGTGCTCGGAGGGATTGGTTTTATCGCCGGGATTCTCGGGTGGGTTCCGGGCCTGATCGGGATTATCGGAAAGATCGTCGGAGTGATCTCGGGGGCTCTTGGCGCTTTCATTAGCTGCTCAACAGGCAGCACGTGTGTCTGTGTTCTTGCTGTTATCGGTGCCGCAATTGCGGGCCTGGGCCTCGGATCAGGAATCGCCGTATGGGCAACGCGGGCTCTGTCGCCCATCGCAAAGCTCATTGCTGATGCAATCGACGGGTTCATCGGGGGATTGGGCAACCCAACGGACTTGCTGAATCTGATCGTCGGTATCGGATGTAGCACGCGAAAGTGTTGAGGACTATGAAATCGAGCTTTGCCAGCCTTCTCTACTGGTCGAGGACTCTCTTGAACGCAGGTGCTTGGCTGCCTTGCATGCTTTCCCTAGACATGGACGAGGTACAACTCTTTTCCGAGCGAGGTCTCGAATTCAGTTGCCGCGCCCGTGACCTCGTTGTCGAAATCGTCGGATTTGGAAATCTTCGACTCATCACCGGAGAGGGCACGTTTGAGTTGTCGGCCGTCGGAGGTAGGGCAGTCCCTTTGCCGCTAGCGCCGCTGGAGAAGCGTATGGATTCATTCAAAACTACGCACCCTGACTGTCTGAAGGAGTCACGGATTGACCCCATAACTCAGTGGCAGGCACTGTTAGTTGCAGCAGGAGCGCATTCCCGTGGCCGAACCCGAAGCGGTCTGCGGCTCCTGTGGGGAATTTCTGTGAGCGTCCTGGTCGCGATCGTGTTGGGTGCGGCGCTGGTTGTCGCGTTAGCCGGTTCCCGGTAATCGCCGGCGGGTGGGTCTCCCAAGCCGTCAGGGTCGGCGTCGCCGCGGATGGCCGCAGGGAGGCCCTCGGCTCCCTTGGATGCAGCGGCTTGATCGTTGGGATCTGGTGATGACTTTAGAGGCGACAATCGGGTTGGCGATCTCCGCCCCGTCAGCGGTTATCGCAGGCGTGAGCTTGATCGTGTGGCGAAAGCGACTTTCCGCGTGGTACGTGAATATGTTCTCGGTGATCGGGAGAGTGGGCGCTCCTTTCGCACGAGCAGCGACCAGTCGAACCGTAGCCCTTGTCGGCTGCGCCATTGTCCTCATCGGTCTAACTAACGCAGCACGCCTGGCTTTTGGGCTCCTCTCCTGATGAATGATCCGGTAACCGTAGCCATAGTCCTCATCTTGGCGTGCGTCAGCTTCGCGATGGGCATTGCATTGTGGGTCGCGCGCTCCCTCGTGGAGGGGAGGCTTCAACGGACCGGCATGTCGCCAAGGGCCGCCCGTTCGGCAACAACGATGGGTCCGATGGCCTTGTGGGTCTTAGGGATTTCGGCGGCAGTCCTGTATGTCGCGCTCAGGTGAGCGGGGCGTGTCGCAGCCTCCACATTTGCCAGTTCAATGACTGACTGTAGTGACTGCAGTGCCGCCACGACCCGGCCAGACGAGACCCTCACCCACCCACCCCCACGACCCGCACACCGAAGGGGCGGCGGCGGCCCGAATCGCCGCCGCCCCGGTCGGTGGGCCTACTGGATCCCTTCGCGGATCAGTCGCCACTGCTGGGTGGGGGTGCCGTCCGCCGTGCGCTGCTGTGCGTAGGCGCCGTCCGCCGTGGACGCGCCGGCGATCTCGATCGGCTTGCCACTGTTGGCGTTCGTCAGCGTCCACCAGCCTCCGGTGGCGATGGTCGGCGCCCACACCTGGGTGAGGTTGCCGGTCGGGCCCCACTGGCCGGCGCGCACGCCGTCCGCGGTCTGGGCTCCCGGGATCTCGAGCAGCTTGCCGCTGTTCACGTTGAACAGCTGGAGGCCGGTGGAGACGGGGTGGATGTTCCACACCTGGCACGCGTTGCCGGTGTCACCCCACTGGCCGGCGCCTGCGCCGTCCGCCAGGGACGCGCCCGCGATCTCCAGGTACTTGCCGCTGTTGCGGTTCGTGATCCGGAATTGCGGGTCGAGCGCTGTTGCCGGCTGGTAGAGCTGGATGGCGTCGAGCTCCGCGTAGGACGTCCCCTTGGTGAACGCGATCGTGTTCGCGCCGGCGTTCAGCGTCACCGTCTTCTGCACCCAGCCGTACCGTCCCCAGTTCACCGTCGCCGGGTAGCTGAGAGTGGATGCGGTGCCGCCGTTCACGCTGACGTTGTGCGTGGAGGTCGCACCCGTTCCGTTGTCGTAGCGCACGTTGACCGTGTACGAGCCGGCGGTCGGGACGTGGACGGTGAACGTGACGGAGCTCGTCGCGTTGTTGATGTTGCCGACCTTGCTGCCGTTCGACGCGTTCCCGTCGGTCACGAGCGAGGTGTCGGAGGTGCGTACCGCCTTCTCGGCCTCGTACTGCTGCGCATCTAGCGGGATGGAGCCCACCCGGATGTCGTTGTACGTGGTGGTGAGGTTCTCGACGTTGGTCGCCTGGTACAGCGTGCGGCCGTCCACGAGTAGTCGATGCTCTGCGCGAAGCCGCTGAAGGTGCCGCCCTGATTGTCTGCGGCGTCGTAGGTGACCGCCATCGGCAGCCGCTCCCACGGCCCGTCGCCCAGGTTGTAGTTGACGTAGAAGTCCTGGCCGCCGTCGATGGCTCCGCTGGCGGTCAGCGCCCACTTGGATGCGACGATCACCATGCCCTTCGGCCCGCCGGTCGGAACCCACTTCACGTACGGTGATGACCCGATCCCGCGCCCGTTCGCGAGCGTGATCTGGGTTCCGATGCTCGTGGTGGGCGACCAGTTGAGGCCGTCCGGTGAGGTCTTGAAGTACACCGGTGCCGTGTTGTTGGACTGCGACGGCCGGTTGACGACCTCGAAGGTGGCCAGGTAGCGGCCGTCCGGCAGCTTGGTGACCGTGATCATGCCGGGCCGGTCGGACTGGTTGTTCGGCGCCGAGACGTTCGACTCCGCTCCCCACGTGGCGCCGCCATCCGTCGAGCGCCGGTAGGCGACCGCCTGGAGGACGCCGCTCGACTTCTGCCGCTCGTCGGAGAAGTAGGCCGCCAGACCGCCCTGCCCGTCGATGGCGAGGGAGGGCTCCCACACGGTCGAGGTGGTGGAGGTCGGGCTCGGGTCGTAGACGGCGGGGCCGCCGGTGTCGATGGTGCTCAGGTACGACCAGCTCGATCCCTGGTCCGAGCTCTTGTAGACGACGAGCCGACTGCTGGAGCGGTCCTGCGGCATGATCATGCCGGCCAGCAGGAGGGTTCCGGCTGGGAGCCCGCCGGTGGCCTGCGGGACCTCGAACAGGAACGGCTGCGAGGTCCGCGTCAGCGTCGGGAAGTCGTTGCTGGGGACGATGTCGGTGACGTGCGCCCAGCTGGTCCCGTTGTCGGTGCTGCGGTAGATCGGGTAGACCTGGACGCCGTTGACGAGCACGAGCTGGTCGTACGTGACGAGCTGCGTCCCGTTCGCCGCTCCGCTGTTCTTGAGCACGATGTTCTTCGCGTAGGTGGTGCCCGCGGGGCGACCGCCCTCCGGGTTGAAGGAGGTGCCGGCGGCCGGCGAGTAGACGAGAGATCCGTTGCCCGTGGTGACCGCCGACGCCGGCGTCGCGGTCAGGGTGGCGGCGATGAGTGCGCCGGCGACGGCGCCGGCGGTGACGAGTGCACGGAGCCGCAGTGCTCCGGTTCTCGTGCCGCGGGGTCGTCGCCTCGGCGACGAACCCGACGTGGTGCGTGATGGAAGCATGGTGTTCCCCTTCTCACTGGTGACCCGTCCGCGGATGCGGCGGGATGTCACGGCGTCGGGCTCGCCGTCACGTGTCAACTCAGCAGGATCTCGGTCCAGGAGATCGCCGGGAGCTGGATGCGCAGCTGCGAGCCCTCGCGCCGGACCGGGAGGTCGCGCAGCGCGACCCGCTCCGGGTCCTCGAGGGTGTTGGCCGCATCCGGGTCCGGGTCGCTGAGGGTGCGGGCGGTGGCGGTCAGCCCGGTCGCGCCGGCGCCGAGGGCGGCGAGGTCGACGACAAGCTCGGTCGCCTCGTCGGTGGCGCGGTTGACGGCGTAGAGCGCGTAGCGGCCGGCCTCCTCGTCGTGGGTGGCCACCGCATCCACGAGGGGGACGGCGCCGAAGCGCTCGGTCTCGTAGGTGCCGCTCGTCACGTCCGTTCTGAGGGCGACGCCGCGGCCGTGCGCCGAGGTGGCGGCGAACGGGAAGAAGGTCGTCTGCTTCCAGGAGGGGCCGCCCGGCTCGGTCATGATCGGGGCGATCACGTTGACCAGCTGAGCGAGGGATGCGCTGGTCACGCGGTCCGCGTGCTTCAGCAGGGTGATCAGCAGGCTGCCGAAGACGACCGCGTCGGAGACGGTGTAGGTGTCCTCCAGGAGGCGCGGGGCCACCGGCCAGTTGTCGGTGCCGGTGATGCGGTCGACGTTCTCGAAACGGGTGTTGTACCAGATGTTCCACTCGTCGAAGGAGATGTTGATCGTCTTCGTGCTGCCGCGCACGGCCTTCACGCTGTCGGCGGTGGCGACGACGCTGCGGATGAAGTAGTCCATGTCCACGCCGGAGGCGAGGAAGCTGCCCAGGTCGCCGGTGTTCTCGTAGTACGCGTGGCACGAGATGAACTCGACGGCGTCGTACGTGTGGCTGAGGGTGATGCGCTCCCATTCGCCGAACGTGGGCATGGACGAGCTGGACGAGCCGCAGACCACGAGCTGCAGATCGGGGTCGTACGTCTTCATCGCCTGCGCCGTCTTCGCCGCCAAGCGGCCGTACTCCTCCGCGGAGCTGTGGCCGAGCTGCCACGGTCCGTCCATCTCGTTGCCGAGGCACCACATCCGCACCCCGAACGGCTCGGTGCGGCCGTTGGCCACGCGCTGCTCCGCCAGGGCGGATCCGCTGCGGTGGTTGGTGTACTCGAGCAGGTCGAGCGCCTCGGAGACGCCGCGGGTGCCCAGGTTGACGGCGAGCATCAGCTCGCTGCCGACCTTCTCCAGCCAGCTCTGGAACTCGTGGAGGCCGACCTCGTTCGTCTCGGTCGAGTGCCAGGCGAGGTCGAGCCGCTCCGGCCGCTCCTCGACCGGTCCGACCGAGTCCTCCCAGCGGAATCCCGAGACGAAGTTGCCGCCCGGATACCGCACGGTGGTCACGCCGAGCTCCTTCACGAGCTCGATCACGTCGGTGCGGAAGCCGTCCGCGTCGGCTGCCGTGTGGCCCGGCTCGTAGATGCCGTCGTAGACCGCCCGGCCGAGGTGCTCGATGAACGAGCCGTAGAGGCGGGGGTCCACGGCCCCGATTTCGGCAGACGGGTGGAGGGCGAGGTGTGCTTCGTGCATCGGATCTTCCGGTCAGTGGAGGGCGGGTCGTGCGGCGAAGGCGGGCGCCGGCTCGGCGAGGCGGACGGCATGCCGGCGGTACCGTTCGGCGACGGGATTCGGTACGCGGAGGAGCCCGTCGGGCGACTCCACGAGGTCGTGCAGCCCCATGGTCAGGAGGTGGTCGGCGCGGGGACGGTCGCTGTGCCGCCACGTCCACTCGTACATGTCGAACAGCGGCCACCAGGTGTAGCCGACGACCGGTGTCCCGGTTTCGCGCAGATCCTCGACGAGGGCGAGAGAGGCATCCAGCCAGTGGATGCGCTCCTCGGCACTCGCGGTCACGCACGTCTCCGTGACCATGACCGGGGCGCCGTAGCGGGCCGCGAAACCCACCAGCGCCTCGCGCAGGCCGTCGACGCCGCGGTCGACGCTGGGCCGCGGGTCGGCGAAGCCGCCGCCGTGGTGCACGCCGGGCTCGAACAGCTCCGTCGAGTGCCGGGGGTAGTAGTTGACGCCCATCACGTCCGGTCGGACGGCGTGGGCGCGGAACCAGTCCAGCTCGGCGTCCGTGACGGCGGGGGCGAGCCGCGCACGCAGCGGATGGGCGTCATCCACCCGGCCGGTCACGAGGTCCTCGACCAGGTGGACCTGGTGGCGCAGCCGCTGTGCTTCGGCCCGATGCTCCGGGGCCGTGTCGTCGCCGACGTAGCTCACGGCGGCATCCACGTGGACGAAGGTCGCGCTCTCGCCGATGCGGGCCGCCAGGGCCTCCTGGCTCAGCACGAACCCGCGCGCCAGGTTGGCGGCGATCGTAGCGAAGCCGTCAGCTCCGGTCAGGTACGGCGGCCAGTACCCGTACTCGCCCGAGAACAGCGAGTGGATGACCGGCTCGTTGACCGGGGTGTAGTCGGACACCCGGTCGCCGTAGCGCTCGCCGAAACGGTCGGCGAACTCCGCGACGTTCTGCGGGTAGTCGGCCGCCGCGAACTGGCCGTCGATCCAGGTCGGCGTCCCGTAGTGGAGCAGGTCGATGATCGGGCGCAGGCCCGCCTCGAGGAGCGCATCCACGGCCCGGTCGGTCCAGTCCCAGTCCCAGCGGCCGGGCTCGGGGGAGATCCGGTACCAGGGGACGCCCCACCGCAGCAGCTCGGCGCCGACACCGGCGGCCAGGGCGAAGTCCTCGCGGTAGTGCTCGTAGTGCTCGGTGAGCGCGTACTCGTCGATCGCCCGCTCTCCGGGCCGCTCCTGCGGCACGAAGGTGTCCTCGATTCCGAGTCCGAGGTGGAGGCGGCCGTCCTCGAACCAGCGCGGGGCCGTCACTTCAGCCCCGTGGTCGCGACGCTCTCGATGAAGCGGCGCTGCATGATGAGGAACATGACGGCCAGGGGCAGGACCGCGATCAGCGATCCGGCCATCATCGTGCCGTAGGGGATGATCCCGCTCGGCCCGGTGAGGAGGGTCAGGCCCGAGGTGATCGTGCCCATGTCCGGCGATGTCGTGAAGACGAGCGGCCACAGGAGGTCGTTCCAGTTGTTGACGAAGGTGAAGATCGCGAGCGTCAGCAGGGCGGGGACGGCGTTGGGGAGGACGATGCTGCGGAAGATCCGGAACTCGCCTGCGCCGTCGATGCGGGCGGCGTTGTCCAGGTCCCGCGGCAGGGCGATGAAGAACTGGCGGAGGAAGAAGATCCCGAAGGCGTCGGCCGCACGGGGGATGATCAGCCCGGCGAACGTGTTCACCCAGCCGAGCTGCGCCACCAGCTGGTAGACGGGGATGAGCGTCGCCTGGAACGGGATCATCAGGCTCGCGACGATGACGATCAGCACGACGCGGTTGCCGCGGAAGTCGATCCGGGCCAGGGCGTAGGCCGCCAGCGAGTCGAAGACCAGGGCGAACGCCGTGACGCCGCCGGAGAAGACGAGGCTGTTGACGAACAGCCTGCCGAACGGGAGGTCGCTGAAGATCTTCGTGAAGTTGTCCAGCGTCCACGTCCCCGGAAGGAGGGTCGGCGGGTAGGCGTTGATCTCGGAGGCCGGCTTGAACGCGGTGAAGACGATGACGATCACCGGCAGCAGCACGACGAGGGTCAGTACCAGGGCTGCCGCGAAGAGCAGCCAGCGCTCGGTGGTGCGGCCGAGGCGGCGCCGGCGCGGCGCGGTGGCCGTGCGGAGCGGGCTCGGGGCGAGGGTGGTGGTCATGCGAGGTCCTTCTCCCGGCGTCCGAAGAAGCGGAACTGGATGAGGCTGAGGAGGAGCGTCGCCGCCAGCAGCACGTACGAGAGTGCGGTGGCGAGCCCGAGGTCGAGCTTCTTGAAGCCGTCCTGGTAGATCTCCATGACGACGGTCTGCGTGGTCCGGTACGGTCCGCCTCCGGTCATGACGTAGATCTGGTCGAAGGCCTGGAGCGCCGCGATCATCGCGAACACCACCACGAAGGCGTGGGTGTTGCTGAGCTGGGGGAGGGTGATGCTGATGAACCGCCGCCACGCTCCGGCTCCGTCGATCTTCGCGGCCTCGTAGAGCGACTCCGGGATCTCCTGCAGGCCGGCGATGAAGATCACCATGTAGAACCCGAAGTTCTTCCAGATCGCCACGAGGACGACCGTCGGCATGGCGAGGGCCGGATCCTGCAGCACGTTCCCGAGCTGGACCCCGGCGCTCCGCAGCCAGAAGTTGAGGAGGCCGACCTGCGGGTCCAGGAGGTAGGTCCACGCGAAGGCGGCGACGGCGAGCGAGACGATGAACGGGAGGAACAGGGCCGTCCGGAAGAAGCCCCGGCCGATCAGCCGGCGGTTGGTGAGCAGGAGCGCCAGGAGCAGCGCAGCGATCAGCGCTGTCGGCGTGAAGAGCACGGTGTAGAGCGCGGTGTTGCCGAGGGTGGCGAAAACCCGGGGATCGGTGAACACCTTCACGTAGTTGTCGAAGCCGACCCACTGTTCCAGGCCGAACCCGCTGGCGTTGGTGAACGACAGCCGGAGGGCCGAGATCATCGGCCAGCCCACGAAGGCGAGGAGGATGACGACCGCCGGCAGGAGGAACAGCATTGCCAGGGGGCCGCGACGGGTGCTCCGGGGGCCCGAGCGCTGTCTGCCGCCGAGCGGCGCGG
Source organism: Leifsonia sp. (assembly GCA_051962155.1). Classification (GTDB taxonomy): domain Bacteria; phylum Actinomycetota; class Actinomycetes; order Actinomycetales; family Microbacteriaceae; genus Leifsonia. The sequence continues at coordinate 10,609 of JBQCCO010000295.1, forward strand.
GTGGGCGGTAGGGCCGCCGTCCCGTGCGGGAACGAGTGAGAGTGGTCATGATCGCTTTCGGGCTGGTGGTGGGGGGGGGCGGCGACGGGGGGGGGGGGCGGGGCCACCGCATATATAATTTTTTGGGGGTATAAAAAAG
>JBQCCO010000296.1:0-10374 GCA_051962155.1 Leifsonia sp.
CCAGCGCTGCTTGGCGATGCCGCCCTCCCACATGAGGTCGACGATGAGCTTGAGCTCGTGCAGCACCTCGAAGTACGCCACCTGCGGCTGGTAGCCCGCCTCGGTCAGCGTCTCGAAGCCGTACTGGACGAGCTGCGAGACACCACCGCAGAGGACGGCCTGCTCGCCGAACAGGTCGGTCTCGGTCTCCTCGGTGAAGGTGGTCTTGATGCCGCCGGCGCGCAGTCCGCCGATGCCCTTCGCGTACGAGAGGACGAGCGGCCAGGCGTTGCCGGTCGCGTCCTTCTCGACGGCGACGATCACGGGGACGCCGCGGCCGGCCTCGTACTCACGGCGGACCGTGTGGCCCGGGCCCTTCGGCGCGACCATGATCACGTCGACGCCCTCCGGCGCTTCGATGTAGCCGAAGCGGATGTTGAAGCCGTGCCCGAAGACGAGCGCGTTGCCCTCCTGCAGGTTGTCCTTGATGTCATCGGCGAAGAGGTGGCGCTGCACCTGGTCCGGCGCGAGGATGACGATGACGTCGGCCCAGGCCGCCGCCTCGGACGCGCTCAGGACGCGGAAGCCGGCCTCTTCGGCCTTGGGCTTGGACTTCGAGCCCTCCTTGAGGCCGATGACGACCTCGACGCCCGAGTCGCGCAGGTTCTGCGCGTGGGCGTGACCCTGCGAGCCGTAGCCGATGACGGCAACCTTCTTGCCCTGGATGATCGAGAGGTCCGCGTCTTTGTCGTAGTAGATCTCAGCCACTGGTGTGTTCTCCTTGCTGGTCGGTTCTGGGGGGCTTCAGGTTCGGTAGACGCGCTCGGTGATGGACTTCGAGCCACGGCCGATCGCGAGCAGACCCGACTGGGCCATCTCCTTGATCCCGTAGGGCTCGAGCACCTTGAGCAGCGCCTGGGTCTTGCCGCTGTCGCCGGTGACCTCGATCACGAGCGCGTCGGTCGCCACATCGACCACGCGGGCGCGGAAGACGTTGACGGCCTCGAGCACCTGCGAGCGGGTGGAGTTGTCCACCCGCACCTTGATCAGCAGGTGCTCGCGCTGGACCGATTGCACCGGGTCGAGCTCGACGATCTTGATGACATTGATGAGCTTGTTCAGCTGCTTCGTCACCTGCTCGAGCGGCAGGTCCTCGACGTCGACCACGACCGTGATGCGCGAGAGGCCTTCGACCTCGCTGGTGCCGACGGCGAGCGAGTGGATGTTGAACCCGCGGCGGGCGAACAGCCCCGCGACGCGGGTCAGCAGACCGGGCTTGTCCTCCACGAGGAGGCTCAGAACGTGTGTGCTCATGGTCACTCCTCTGCGAAGGACGGGCTGTGGTCGCGGGCGTATTGGACGTAACTGTTGCTGACGCCCTGCGGCACCATCGGCCACACCATGGCGTCGGCGCTCACGACGAAGTCGATGACGACCGGCCGGTCGTTGGTCTCCAGCGCGAGCTTGATCGCGGCGTCGACCTCCTCCTCCTTCGTGACGCGGATGCCGAGGGCGCCGTACGCCTCGGCCAGCTTCACGAAGTCGGGGACCCGGACGGTGTCGTGGCCCGTGTTGAGGTCGGTGTTCGAGTAGCGGCCGTCGTAGAACAGCGTCTGCCACTGCCGCACCATCCCGAGCGACGAGTTGTTGATGATCGCCACCTTGATCGGGATGTTGTTGATCGTGCAGGTCGCGAGCTCCTGATTGGTCATCTGGAAGCAGCCGTCGCCGTCGATTGCCCACACCACGCGGTCGGGCTGGGAGACCTTGGCCCCCATCGCCGCGGGGACGGCGTAGCCCATGGTGCCGGCACCGCCGGAGTTGAGCCAGGAGTTCGGGCGCTCGTACGTGATGAACTGCGCGGCCCACATCTGGTGCTGGCCGACACCGGCGGCGTACACGCCCTCCGGACCGGTCAGCTGGCCGATCCGCTGGATGACGTACTGCGGGGCCAGCAGGCCGTCACTGGTGTCGGAGTACCCGAGCGGGAACTCCTCGCGGAGTCCGTTGAGGTACGTCCACCACTCGACGAAGTCCGAGGCGCCGGAGCGAGTGGCGTCCTGGTACGCCGCGGTCAGATCGACGATGACATCCTTGGCATCGCCGACGATGGGGACGTCGGCGATGCGGATCTTCGAGATCTCGGCAGGGTCGACGTCGACGTGCACGATCTTCGCGTGGGGCGCGAACAGGGAGGTGTTGCCGGTCACGCGGTCGTCGAACCGCGCGCCGAGGGAGACGATCAGGTCGGCCTCCTGCAACGCGAGGACGGCGGGCACCGTCCCGTGCATCCCGGGCATCCCCAGGTGCTGCTTGTGCGTGTCCGGGAACGCGCCGCGCGCGGTCAAGGTCGTGACCACCGGCGCCCCCGTCGCCTCGGCGAGCTCGAGAAGCTCCTGCGAGGCCCGGGCACGGATCACGCCGCCTCCCACGTAGAGCACCGGCTTCTTGGCCTCGGTGAGCAGCTGGGCCGCTGCGAGGACCTGCTTGCCGTGCGCCTTCGTGATCGGCCGGTAGCCGGGGAGGTCGACCTTCGGAGGCCACACGAACGGCGCCGAGTTCTGCTGCGCGTCCTTCGTGATGTCCACGAGCACCGGTCCGGGGCGGCCGGTGCCGGCGATGTGGTACGCCGCAGCGATCGTGCCCGGGATCTCCGAGACGTCCTTCACGAGGAAGGAGTGCTTGGTGATCGGCATCGTGATGCCGACGATGTCTGCCTCCTGGAACGCGTCGGTGCCAATCAGCGTGGAGAACACCTGGCCCGTGATGAACACGACCGGGACGGAGTCCATGTGCGCATCCATGATCGCGGTGACGAGGTTGGTCGCGCCCGGACCGGACGTCGCCATGGCGACGCCCACCTTGTTGCCGGCCACCGCGTAGCCCTCCGCGGCGTGGCCGCCGCCCTGCTCGTGGCGGACCAGGATGTGACGGATCCGGGTGGAGTCCATGATCGCGTCATAGATGGGGAGGATCGCACCGCCCGGAAGTCCGAAGACGTCGGTGACGCCGAGGAGCTCGAGGGTGCGGACGACCGACTGCGAGCCGGTCAGAGTTTCAGGCGACGCCTTGCCCGGCGCCGCGGACGGCAACACACTGCTGGGGGTTGCATCCGTGGACATGCCTTATCAGTCCCTTACGTACGAAGTGGTGGAAGCGGTGCTGGGGCGAAGCCTCAGCCCGTCACGGCTCCTTCTGCAGCGGAGCGCACGAGCTTGGAGAACTTCGCGAGAACGCCACGGGTATAGCGCGGAGGAAGAGGCGCCCAGCCTTCACGGCGGGCGGTCAGCTCTGACTCGTCGACAAGTAGGTCGAGGGAGCGAGCCGCGATATCGACCCGTATCAGATCACCATCGCGCACGAAGGCGATGGGACCTGCGTCCACCGCTTCGGGTGCTATGTGGCCGATGCACAGGCCGGTTGTGCCGCCCGAGAATCGTCCGTCCGTCAATAGTAGTACATCCTTGCCGAGCCCTGCGCCCTTGATAGCAGCCGTGATGGCGAGCATCTCGCGCATCCCCGGGCCGCCCTTCGGGCCCTCGTACCGGATGATGACCACGTCGCCGGCGAAGATGCGGCCCTCGGTGAGGGCATCCATCGCCTCGCGCTCGCGCTCGAACACGCGTGCCGGGCCCTCGAAGACCTCGGCGTCGAAGCCGGCCGTCTTGACGACGGCGCCGTCCGGTGCCAGCGAGCCCTTGAGGATGGTGATGCCGCCGGTGGGGTGGATGGGGTTGTCGAGCGGCCGCATCACCTCGCCGTCGGGTGCGGGCGGGTTGATCTCGGCCAGGTTCTCGGCCACGGTCTTCCCGGTCACCGTGAGGCAGTCGCCGTGCAGGAGGCCCGCGTCGAGCAGCGCCTTCATCACGACGGGGACGCCGCCGTGTCGGTCCACATCGTTCATGACGTACTTGCCGAAGGGCTTGAGGTCGCCGATGTGCGGGACCTTGTCGCCGATGCGGTTGAAGTCGTCGATCGTGAGATCGACCTCGGCCTCGTGCGCGATCGCCAGCAGGTGCAGGACGACGTTGGTCGAGCCGCCGAAGGCCATGGCGACGGCGATCGCGTTCTCGAACGCCTTCTTGGTGAGGATGTCGCGGGCGGTGATGCCCTTCCGCAGCAGGTTCACCACGGCCTCGCCGGAGCGGTGCGCGTAGTAGTCGCGGCGGCGGTCCGCCGAGGGCGGCGCGGCCGAGCCGGGCAGGCTCATCCCGAGCGCCTCGGCCACGGAGGCCATGGTGTTCGCGGTGTACATGCCGCCGCAGGCGCCCTCGCCGGGGGCGATGGCGCACTCGATGCGCTTGAGGTCCTCTTCGCTCATCTTGCCGGCCTTGCACGCACCGACCGCCTCGAAGGAGTCGATGATCGTGACGTCCTTCTCGGTGCCGTCGGAGAGCTTGACCCAGCCGGGAGCGATGGAGCCGGCGTAGAGGAACACGGCGGAGAGGTCGAGACGGCCGGCCGCCATCAGCATGCCGGGAAGCGACTTGTCGCAGCCGGCGAGCAGGACCGTGCCGTCGAGGCGCTCGGCCATCATCACGGTCTCGACGGAGTCGGCGATGACCTCACGCGAGACGAGCGAGAAGTGCATCCCCTCGTGGCCCATCGAGATGCCGTCGGAGACGGAGATGGTGCCGAACTGGAGCGGATAGCCGCCGCCCGCGTGCACGCCCTCCTTGGCGCCCTGCGCAAGGCGGTCCAGCGAGAGGTTGCATGGCGTGATCTCGTTCCAGGAGGAGGCGATGCCGATCTGCGGCTTCTCCCAGTCTTCGTCCCCCATACCGACGGCGCGGAGCATCCCGCGGCTGGTGGTGGCTTCGATCCCGTCCGTGACGACGCGCGAACGCGGCTTCCAATCGACTTCTGGCATGCAACAACTCTAGGACGTCTCGAATGCCCGCCGGACCATGTGCCGGTACCGGTGGAGAACCGACGATGTCCTCAGTCTGTGGACGACTGGACGTGCGCCTCGCGGGCGTCGGCGAGCATCCCGAGGAGCGTGGCGATGGCCGGCTCGTCGGCGACCCGGAACTGCGCGGCCGTCTCCCCCTCGCCGACCTTGATACCGACATCGCCCTGCGCCGGACGGAGCACGCGGAAGCCGTCCTCGTCGGTGACGTCGTCGCCGGCGAACAGCACGCCGGTCGCCTGCGTGTACCGGCGCAGCCGCTCGACGCCTTCGCCCTTGTGCGCGCCGCGCACCGAGAACTCGATGATGTCCTTGCCGTCGCGGATGGTGAGGTCGTGGCTCACGGTCGCCGCGGCTTCCCGGGCTCGGCGGACCACCTCGGCTCCCCGGTCGCCCGGAACCTTGCGGTAGTGCACGCCGAAGCCGACCGGCTTGGTCTCGAGCTTGGAGCCGGGGATGCCGTCGACGAGGCCCTGGAGCACCTCGCCCAGCCGTGCCATCGTCTTCTTCTCGGCGTCCGCGAGGTCGATCGAGACGCCGTCGCGGCCGAGGCGGGTCTCGACGCCGTGCGAACCGATCAGCAGAGCATCCTCGTCGGCCTCTGTCACGATCTCGAGGCTGGTCAGCGGGCGGCCGGAGACGTACCCGACCCAGGTGCGGGGCAGCCGCTCCAGGCGGTCGAGCGCCGCTTTCGCCTCAGGCAGGGCGCGGGCGCCGCGTGGCACATCCACGAGGGGAGCCAGCGTGCCGTCGAAATCCAGGGCCACAAGCAGGCGCTCGGTCGCTGCGAGCTCATGCAGGGCGGAGGCGAGGGCGATCGCGGAAGCGGGCGGAAGGTGGTGCGGGGCGGTGTCGATCATGGGTCTTTCGCGTGGGGATTAGTGAGGACGGGAAGGGCGGCTCAGCGCCGGTTCACGGGCGGGTTCTGCAAGGGGTGGTCGCCGTGCGCGCTGCGAGTCAGGGCGTCGAGGAAGGACGCGGACCAGCGGGCGACGTCGTTGGTGAGCACCTTCTTGCGCAGGGCGCGCATCCGCCGGTTGCGGTCGCGTCGTGGCATGGCCAGTGCCTGCAGCACGGTCTCCTTGAGGCCCTCGATGTCGTGCGGATTGATCAGGAGCGCTTGCCGGAGCTCGTCCGAGGCGCCCGCGAACTCGCTCAGCACGAGCACGCCATCCTCGTCGACGCGGGTTGCGACGTACTCCTTGGCGACCAGGTTCATCCCGTCGCGCAGCGCCGTCACGAGCATCACGTCGGCGGCGAGGTACAGCGCGACCATCTCCTCCCGCGGGTAGCCGTGGTGGAGGTAGGCGATGGCGGTGTGCCCGAGCGTGGAGTAGTCCCCGTTGATGCGGCCGACGGTCAGCTCGATCTCGTCCCGGAGCTGCCGGTAGGTCTCGACCCGCTCCCGGCTGGGGCTCGCGACCTGGACGAGTGTCACGTCCTCCGCCTTCAGCCGGCCCTCCTCGAGGAGCTCGCCGAAAGCGGTCAGGCGGTGGCCGATCCCCTTCGTGTAGTCGAGCCGGTCGACACCGAGCATGATCTTCTCGGGGTTGCCGAGCTCCGCGCGGATCTCCCGCGCCCGCGCCTGGATCTCAGGACGCCGCGCGAGCGACTGGTACTGCTCGACATCGATCGAGATCGGGAAGGCGCGGGCGAGCACCGTGCGCACGAGCCCGCCTCGGCGGCCGGTGGTGACGTGCCGGTGCGATCCGGCCTCCGGGTCGTCCCCGTCGATAGGCACCTCGATGATCGGACCACGCGTCTCGAAGCCCTTCAGACGGCGCACCGCCCGGGAGAAGTTGCCGGCGTCGGCGACCCGCTGGAAGCCGATGACGTCCGCGCCGAGGAGGCCGTCGATGATCTGGCGGCGCCACGGCAGCTGCGAGTAAATGCCGTACGGCGGGAAGGGGATGTGGTTGAAGAAGCCGATCACCAGATCCGGCCGCAGCTCGCGCAGCATGGCCGGAACCAGCTGCAGCTGGTAGTCGTGCACCCAGACCACGGCGCCCTTCGCGGATGCGGAGGCCGCCGCCTGCGCGAACCGGCGGTTCACGTTGACGTAGCTGTCCCACCACTCCCGGTGGTAGCTCGGCTGGGCGATCACGTCGTGATACAGCGGCCACAGGGTGTCGTTGGAGAAGCCCTCGTAATAGCGCTGGAGTTCCTCTTCGGACAGCGGCACCGGCACGATGCTGATCCCGCCCGCCTCGAACGGCTCGATCTGCTCGCCGGCGACACCCGCCCACCCGATCCAGACGCCGTCCTGCGCGCGCATGACGGGCTCGAGCGCCGCCACCAGCCCGCCGGGCGACGGCCGCCAGTCGGACTTCCCGGTGTCGTCGACAACACGGTCGACGGGCAGGCGGTTGGACACGATGACCAGGTCGTACTGCTCGGTCTGCGGCGCGTCGGCGTGCGGCGCATCGTGGTCCGGCGCGGTGGCGGGCGGCGTGTCAGGCGTCGCTGTGATGGTGGGTCAACTCCCTCGAAGGGTCGGGACGTGGACACCAGCCAGGGTACCAGCGTCCTCCCAGGCGACTCCGATGGGGTGCCCGCGGACCCCTGCAGGCGGGCGCTACTTGGCGGTGCCGAGCAGCTGGACGAGTCGTGAGGCGTACTCCGCGTAGCCGGCCGCCGTGGGATGGAACACGTCCGGGCCGGTGGTGTTGAGCCAGGGCTTGCGGTCGCCGATCGCGTGTCCTGCGAAGTCGACCGGGAGGTAGGTCATCGGCTTCCCGGCGCTCCGCTGCTGGTCCACCGCCTGGCGGACGACTTCGTTGAGCCCGAGCGTCGCCGCGTTGATCGCCGCGGCGGTCCCGAAGTCTTTGGCGTTCGGATCGGAGGCGTCATAGAGCAGGGTGTAGCCGGTCACCACGATGCGTGCGTTCGGCGCGGCCTGCGCGATGGCGCTGTAGACCGTGGTCAGGCGGTCGGGCAGGACGTTGAGGAGGGACAGCGCCGCCGTCACCTCGTTCCGGCAGGCCGCCGCCTTGCCTGCGGCGCAGTCCGCAGCGATCGCCTGCACGCCGAGGTCGTTCCCGCCGATGCTCACCGTGACGAGGTCCGTCCGCTCGTCGAGGGCGATCAGCTGGTGCTTCAGCAGGTCGGAGGTGGTGGCGCCGGCGCAGGCGGCGTTGACGACCAGGTTCACGCCGGAATGCCGGGCGAACACCGACGGATAGCTGTACGGGCTGAGCCGGCAGCCGCCCTTCTCGGCACCGGCGCCCAGCCCGGCCGCGAAGGAGTCGCCCAGCGCCACATACCGGGTGAGCGGGGTGAGCGGCTCCTTGTGGAACGGGTCCGGCGTCGACGTGGGCGCCGGGACATCGGTCGCGGGGGCCTGCGGTGTCTGAGCGCTCGTCGGCGAGCCCGAGCATCCGCTCAGCAGGGCGATGCAGGCGGCCGAGGCGATCACCGCAGCGGCACGGAGCACACGGGGAACGCGCGCCGCACGGGGGGTCGTGGATCCTTCGGCTCGCATCCCTCAGATGCTAGCGGCCCACGCTTGGCGAACGCTCAAACGGCCACGGGACGCTGCCCGCTCGGCCCGGCCACGAGGCCCGCACGGCCCGTACGCGACTTCCGGCTCAGGTGCGCTCGGTGAGTGCGAGCAGGATGGCCGGCACCGACTCCGAGAGGCGCGCCGTGAACGACCGCTGGTCTCCGGAGAGCACTGCCCGCGCTTCGCCGCTGGCACACAGCTCGGCGATGACGCGGACGGCTTCGCCCGCGTCGATCGTGAATCGGCGCCGTGCGCTCGCCAGCGCTGCAACGACGATCTCGGTGAGCTCGGAGAAGAACTCGTCGTGGTAACGCAGGTAATCGGCGGCGATCGAGTGGTCGCGTAGTGCCATGAGCTGGAACTCCGCCTGCACGAGCCACCACCGGCGGTCGTCGGACTGCAGCTCCAGGATGCGGCTGATGGTCTGGAGGACGTCCTCATCCCCCATTTCCGCCCCTTCGTCACCGACCAGGGGTGCGAGGAACTGGTCGACGCCCGTGACGAGCTGCTCGACGCGCATGGCCTTCTCTCGCTCCATGAGGGCGAAGAACAGCTCCTCCTTGCTCGAGAAGTTCGAGTAGAACGCGCCGCGGGTGAAGCCGGCGGCTTCGGCGATGGTCTCGACGCTGGCGGCCCGCACACCCTCCTCGGCGAACACCTCGAAGGCCGCGTCGAGCAGGCGGGTGCGGGTGCGCCGACGGCGGGCGGACTCCGTGGGCCCGTCCTCGCGGCCGTCTTCGGTCACGCCATCACTGAGAGTCGTGCGTTCCAAGCTGAAACCTTCCTGAATCGAGCTTTCGATACAGAAGTGTATCCGATACGGTCATGTACGGATACAAGGGTGTATCGAAAATTCTTTGATCACCTTCGATAGTCAATCACTGGGAGAACGCGTGTCCTCGCTTCTGTATTCGGTCGGCCTGTGGGCCTACCGAGCCCGCACCCTCGTCGTCATCGTCTGGATCGGGCTCCTGGCCCTGCTCGGCGGCGGCGCGCTCCTGTTCAACCAGGGCACGGACAACAGTTTCAGCATCCCCGGCACGGAGTCGCAGGAAGCGCTCGACACGCTGAGTCGCACGTTCCCGCAAGTCAGCGGCACGAGTGCGCAACTCGTCGTCGTGGCGCCCGAGGGCCGGTCGGTCGATGACAGCGACATCAGGCAGCCGGTCGAAGACGCCGTCGTCGTGCTGAAGAAGGTCGACGGCGTCTCAGGCGTCAGCTCCCCCTATTCCGCTCAGGTCAAGAACCTGATCTCCGGCGACCGCTCGGCGGCCATCGTCACGGTCCAGCTCAAGGGCCAGATGACCACGGTGACGGATGCGACCAAGACCGCCCTGAAGGATGCGGGAGCCGACCTCGCGAAGCAGCTCCCGGACGGTTCGAAGTCGGCACTCGGCGGTCAGCTGTTCTCGCAGAACCTGCCCTCCCTGTCCCTCGTCGAGCTGATCGGCGTGGGAGTCGCGCTCATCGTCCTCATCCTCACGTTCGGCTCGTTCCTGGCGGCCGGGATGCCGCTCCTCACGGCCCTTCTCGGCGTCGCCATCTCGATGTGCCTGATCTTCATCGCGACGCTGTTCGGATCGATCTCGTCGACCACGCCGATGCTCGCCCTGATGCTGGGCCTCGCCGTCGGGATCGACTACTCGCTGTTCATCATCTCCCGTCACCAGGCCCAGCTGAAGGCAGGCGTGCCTCCGGCGGAGTCGGCCGCACGCTCCGTGGCGACTGCCGGATCGGCGGTGCTGTTCGCCGGGATCACCGTGATCATCGCGCTCGCCGGACTGGCCGTGGCGAACATCCCGTTCCTCACCACAATGGGCATCGCCGCGTCCGTCGGCGTGGCGGTCGCCGTGCTCGTGGCACTGACGCTCACGCCCGCGTTGCTCGGTTTCGCCGGGGCGCGGTTGACGCCCGGGCGCCGGATGGCCGCAGGGGCGGCGAGGAGGCGGAGGACGGCAGAAGCGACGTCCGGCGCGCCGGCATC
>JBQCCO010000297.1:0-15414 GCA_051962155.1 Leifsonia sp.
TCCTCGCTCGGCTCGTCGATTACCTTTCGGGCCACCTCGTTACACCTTTCGTGGATCGGCACCTGGGTACCGACTTGCAGGGCGGACAGGAATCGAACCTGCAACCTGCGGTTTTGGAGACCGCTGCTCTGCCAATTGAGCTACCGCCCTAGGACAGCGAATCGCGCACTTCCTCCGCTGTCGTTCCAGGCTAGCCGATCGAACATCCGAACGTGCTGCGGATGCGCGGCCGGGGCGGGGCAGTACTGCCGTCGCCACCCGGAAAAATGGGCGCAGAAAAGCTTGGCAGATTCAACCACCGCGTCAAGTGTACGGGAAGCGGCGGGCAGCCCGCAAAGCGGCCGCGCTACAGGAGTTTGCGCTCCAGCGCCCACGCCGTCAGCTCATGCCGCGAAGACAGCTGCAGCTTGCGGAGGACCGCGGAGACATGCGTCTCGACGGTCTTGATCGAGATGAACAACTCGGCTGCCACCTCTTTGTATGCATAGCCACGGGCGATCAGCCGCATCACCTCGCGCTCCCGGGCCGAGAGGCGATCCAGCTCGTCCGTCGACTCCGCCTGCTCCCCCGAGGCCGCACCGAAGGCGTCGAGCACGAAGCCGGCCAGCCGCGGCGAGAACACGGCGTCCCCACCGGCCACGGCGACCACGGCGTCGCTCACCTGGCCGCCCGAACTGCCCTTCGTGAGGTAACCCCGCGCGCCCGCCCGGATGACGCCGACGACATCCTCGGCGGCGTCCGAGACGCTCAGCGCCAGGAACCGGGTCGACGGCGCCTCCGCGCTCGTGCGGCGCACCACCTCGGCACCGCCGCCTCCCGCGCCACCGGGCAGGTGCACATCCAGGAGCACCACATCCGGCCGGGTCGCGAGGACCGCCGCGACCGCAGCATCCACGTCGGCGGCCTCGGCGACCACCTGCAGCCGCTCGTCGAGGTCGGCGCGCAGCCCCGAACGGAAGATGGAGTGGTCGTCGACGATCACCACCGAGAAGGGTCGGCTGGTGCTGTCGGGGGCCGGATCGGTCATATCGTCTCGCTCGGATCGTGTTTCGGTAGCTCGATGGTCAGCTGGATCTCGGTGCCGCTCTCCCGGGCGACGACGGCCGCCTGCCCGCCGGCGCGCCGCATGCGGCCGATGATCGATTTTCTGACGCCGAGGCGTCCTTCCGGAAGCGACCCCAGGTCGAATCCGGGTCCGCGGTCGCGCACGAACACATCCACCCGGTCTCCGGCGTGCTCGACATAGACCGACACCTCTCCCCCGGCATGCCGCGCGGCGTTGAGCATCGCCTCGCGCGCCGCCGCCCCGAGCTCCGACGGCGCCCGGCGCACCGGCTCCCCGACCGAGACGACGTCGAAGTGGACGGCGTGGTCGACTTCGAGCGCGGCGGCCACCTCCCGCAGCTCCGCGGCGAGATCGCGAGCCTCCGCGGGCGACGCGTCCCCGCCATCGGTGTAGAGCCACTCGCGCAGCTCGCGCTCCTGCGCCCGGGCGATGCGGCCCACTTCGCTCGACGCGCCGGCGCGGTTCTGGATGAGCGCGAGGGTCTGCAGCACCGAGTCGTGCAGGTGCGCGGCCATCTCGGCCCGCTGCTCCTCCTTGATGCGAGCGGTCCGTTCGGTGATGAGCTCCCGCCACAGCCGCAGGCCCCAAGGCGCGACGAGGACGGCGGCCCCGGCGAACGTCGTGATCAGGATGCCGAGCCACAGGATGCCGGACCCTCCGACGTTCTGGGTGAGGGCAAGCGCCAGCGCGACGACGACGAGGAAGGCACCGCAGGAGAGCCGGAAGGCGGTCGGATTCAGCGGCGCGAACGCGGCAGGCTCCTCGTCGGCCACCTGCTCCCATGCCACGGCCAGCACGAGCAGCGCCGCCGAGCCGACCAGGGCGCCGAAGCCCGGCGGAAGCGCTCCGCCGGCCGCGAGCACGATCGCGGCGATCCCCGCCACAGCGCCCGCGCCTGCCAGGACCCAGGGCACATTGACCCGACGGCGGACGCCCTCCGCCGAATCGGTCTCGGCCGGAGGACGCAGTGGCGCCAGCGCCCAGAGCCAGAGGTACAGCAGGATGCCGCCGCCGCCGAGGAAGGAGGCCCCCACGAAGGCCCAGCGCACGGCGACCACGGGCCACCCGAGGTGGTCGGCCAGTGCGACGCTCACGCCGCCCACCCCGCAGGAGCGCGGCCGGGCGAGCGGCGGCCGCGGGATGGGCGGCCGCTGCACGGGCGGCCGCTGGTGCGCGGTCCGCCACCCGGTGCGGGCTGGGGACGACATAGCCCGATCCAAGCAGACCCCGAGCCGACCCGCACCCGGCGGCGGAAATGATCAGGGTCCACTCAGGGGTTCACCCGATACCTGCCGGACCCACCCCACCGGCAGGATGAGGAGCATGTCACAGAACGAATCGACTCCCCCGGTGGGGACGCCCTCGAACCCCTACGGCGGCCCGAAGACCGGCTTCTCCGGTCGTGGAACGCGCTTCTTCGACTGGATGCGCGGGCTCGGCGTCGTGCGGGCGGACGGCTGGATCGGCGGAGTGAGTGCCGGAGTCGCGTACCGGCTCGGCATCGACCCGCTCATCGTGCGCGGCATCCTCGTCGTCGCCGGGATCCTCGGGGCGCCCGTCCTGCTCCTGTACGCGGCGGCGTGGGCGCTGCTCCCGGACCGCGAGGGACGCATCCACCTGCAGCGGCTGTTCGAGGGCGACTTCGAGCCGCCGATGGTCGCGATCGGGGTCATCGTGCTGCTCTCGCTGATCCCCTGGACGAGCGGACTGTGGTGGGCAGGCGGGCCGTTCTGGAACGTCCCGGCCTGGGGGGACGCTCTCGGCCGGGTCATCTGGACCCTGCTGGTGATCGGGGCGGTGGTCGCGCTGATCGTGGTCGCGGTGCGGCGCTCGGATGCGCGGGCGTCGTCGGGCGCTCCTGCTGCTTCGGCGCCGGCCGCCGACACTGTCAGCGCCTCTGCACCACACCTGGATGTCGCGACAGAGCCGACAGCACCGCCGGAGCCCGCCCAGGGCGCCTCGCCGGACGAAGTGGCCGACTGGCAGCAGCGCCAGGCCCAGTGGCGGGCGGAGCACGCCGCCTGGAAGCAGCGCCTGGCCGCCGACATGCGGGCGGTGAAGGCGCAGCGGTCGGCCGAGCTGCGCTCCCAGGTCGCCGCAGCCTCGGCCGAGGCGGCCGCGCGGCGGGAGGCGTACCGGGCGGCGAATCCACGGGTGGGGGCCGCCGTCGGATGGCTGACCGTCGGTCTGGCCCTCGTGGCCGGGGCGGTCGCGGCCATCGTCTGGCCGCTCCTGGCCGACGTATCGCGATTCACCACCGCGGCCGGTCTGGCAGCCGCCACGCTCGTCGTCGGCATCGTCGTCCTCATCGCCGGACTCGCGCGCCGCCGCAGCGGCTTCCTGATCTTCCTCGGGATCCTTCTCGCCGTGCTGACCGCCGCTGCGCTGATCCTCGCGGGCGACGGCGCCGTCGGCATCCACTTCACCAGCGAGGGCCTTCCGGCCCTCCTCCAGCACTGACCATCGTGTCCGACCAGGAGAAGACCATGACCGAACCGCAGCATCCCTCGATCGCACCCCTGCGCTGGGGCGGCGTCGTGTGGGGAGCCCTCCTCGCACTGTTCGCCGCCGCCGTCCTCTTCGTGCTCTCCTCGCGAGAGCGGATCGACGAAATGGGAGGCTGGCTCGCCTCCCTCACTCCCGGATCCGCGTGGGCGCTGGTCGCTGCCGTGGTGGGTCTCGTCATCGTCGTGTCGGCCGTGCTCGGCGGCATCCGCGCCTCGCAGCGCCGTCGCATCCATCCGGGCCTCTGAGCGGATTCCGTCCACAGGCTGCGTCACGACGCCCCACTCCACCGATCTGACGGATCCGGGAGCGGGGCGTCGGACGTCCCTGCGACGATGGCTCCATGACCACAGGCTCCACACCTCCCGGCTCCGTCTCTCCCGGTTCCCTCTCTTCAGCAGACGACGCCCTCTCTCGTCTCCGCGCCCTCGTCGGGCGGCCGGGCGCGGAATTCCACGACGGGCAGCTCGAGGCCGTCACCGCGCTCGTCGAGGATCACCGCCGGGCTCTGGTGGTGCAACGGACCGGCTGGGGCAAGTCCGCGGTCTACTTCGTGGCGACGATGCTTCTCCGGGCGCAGGGAGCCGGGCCGACCATCCTCGTCTCCCCGCTCCTCGCCCTGATGCGCGATCAGGTGGCCGCGGCGGAGCGCGCCGGCGTCCGGGCCGTGACCATCAATTCCGCGAACCGGCACGAATGGGAGGACGTGGCGTCGCGACTGCGGGAGGACACAGTGGATGTTCTCCTGGTGTCCCCTGAGCGCCTCAACAACCCCGAGTTCCGCGACACACAACTGCCCGCGCTGGTCGAACGCAGTGGACTCCTGGTCGTCGATGAGGCGCACTGCATCTCGGACTGGGGACACGACTTCCGGCCCGACTACCGGCGGCTGCGCGACCTGATCGCGCTCCTCCCCGATGGTGTCCCCGTCTTGGCGACGACCGCGACGGCGAACGAGCGGGTCGTGGCCGACGTGGTCGAGCAGCTCGGGGCCGGGCGAGCGGCCGACGTGCTGACGATCCGCGGGCCACTCGCCCGACGCTCCCTCCGGCTCGGAGTCCTGCCTCTGCCGGATGCGACGAGTCGGCTGGCCTGGCTGGCCGGCCACCTCGGCGACCTGCCCGGGAGCGGCATCGTGTACACCTTGACGGTGTCGGCCGCGGAGGACACCGCACGCGTCCTGCGCCGCGCCGGCCACGAGGCGCGCGCGTACACGGGACAGACGGACACGGCCGAACGGGAAGACCTCGAGGGGCGGCTGAAGCGCAACGAGGTGAAGGCTCTGGTCGCGACGAGCGCTCTCGGGATGGGCTTCGACAAGCCGGATCTCGGGTTCGTGGTGCACCTCGGTGCGCCGTCCTCGCCGGTCGCGTACTACCAGCAGGTCGGACGAGCCGGGCGGGCCACCGAGAACGCGGACGTCCTGCTGCTCCCCGGACCAGAGGACCGCGCGATCTGGCAGTACTTCGCGACCGCGTCGATGCCGTCTCGCGAGAAGGCAGCTTCGGTGCTGGAGGCACTGGGATCCGAGCCGCTGTCGACGCGCGCTCTCGAGAGCAGGGTCGACCTGCGGGCATCCACCCTCGAGCTGCTGCTGAAGGTGCTCGACGTCGACGGTGCCGTCCGCCGCGTCAGTGGCGGCTGGGTGGCGACCGGCTCGCCCTGGCAGTACGACGAGGAGCGCTATGCGCGCATCGCGGCCGCCCGCGAAGCAGAGCAGCGTTCGATGCTCGAGTACGAGACCACCACCGGATGCCGGATGGAGTTCCTCCAGCGGGCGCTCGACGACCCGGACGCAGGTCCCTGCGGCCGGTGCGACAACTGCGCAGGCGTCTGGTACCCCGCTGAGGTGGATGGAAGCGCGGCCGGCGACGTGAGTTCGATGCTCGATCGGGTCGGCGTCGAGGTGGAACCCCGCAAGCTGTGGCCCACCGGCGCCGATCGGCTCGGCCTGCCCGTCCGTGGCAGACTCCGCCCCGACCCGCTGCTGCAACCCGGGCGCGTACTCGCCCGGCTCACCGACCTGGGATGGGGCGGACCGCTCCGGGAGCTGCTCGCCGACGACGCGCCCGACCAGCCGGTGCCACCCGCGATCCTCGACGCCTGCGTGCGCGTGCTCTCCGACTGGGACTGGAACGCGCGGCCAGGCGCTGTGGCGGCGATGCCGTCCCGGCGGCGGCCGATCTTCGTGGAATCGCTCGCACGCGGCATTGCGAACGTGGGGCGGCTTCCGTTCGCCGGGACCCTGGCCTGGCGAGGCGGGCCCCCGTCCGGAAGTCCCGGCGGGAACAGCGCGTTCCGGCTGGCGTCCGTCTGGGAGCGGTTCTCAACGGACGGACTCGAACTCCCGGCCGGGGTTCCCGTGCTGCTCGTGGACGATCTGATCGACAGCCGCTGGACCGTGACCGTGGCAGGCCAGGAACTGCTGGGAGCGGGCGCGAACGCGGTGCTGCCGTTCGCCGCCGCGCTCCGCAGCTGAGTGTGTCGTGTCCCGTGGCCGGGAGTGCGGCTAGATGAAGTCGCCTCCGCCGAAGTCGCCACCGCCGAAGTCGCCTCCGCCGAAGTCGCCTCCGCCGCCCCAGTCGCCGCCACCGGTCCAATCGCCACCTCCGGTCCAATCGCCGGCCGAACCGCCGCCGGCGTCCCAGCCGGCAGCATCGACGGAACCGTCCCCGCCCGACGCGTTGTCGGTGCCGGAGCCGGCGTCGCCGTTCTGGTCGTTGGCGTTCTGGTCGGTGGCTTGATTGTCCGCGTTCTGGTCGTTGGCGTTCTGGTCGGTGGCGCTCTGACTGTCCGCGTTCTGGTCGCCGGCGCTGCCGTCCGCCTGCTGGTCTGCCGGCGAGGGAAGGAACGCGCCGACGAGAGCGGACCCGATGACATAGCCGGCCACGCTTCCCAAGAGCGAGCTCGCGAACATGCCGCCGAACCCCATCCCACCGCCTCCGGCACCCCCGAAGCCCGCGCCGCGACCGCCGCCGAGCGCGCGTTCGAGGGTGCCGGGCTGGCGGAGTTCCGAGCGTGTGGCGGCCTGCGCCAGCGAGCGCGGGTCGTCGCCGCGCGGTTGCTCGCCCGCGGGGGCGCTCTCGCTCAGCTGCTCGAAGAGCAGGCGCCGCTGCTCCGGAGTCAGCTTCGCGAACGCCTCCTCGTGCACCTGTTCGATCGTCTCGGGAGGAGCGGTGCGCAGCAGATAGCGGTAGCGCTCGACGGCGATCTCGTCCTCGCTGCGAGGCGCACCCGGGGTCGCGGACGGGAAGGCGGCGCTCGGGGCGGCCTCGGGCCGCGGGCCGGCGGCGCTCTGCGGCTGCGTGCTGCCCGAGCGCGGGTCTTCGCGTCCGAGAAGGCGGTCCAGGAATCCCATGTCGTCCCCTTCGATCCGTCCCGGCGCGGGCGCGCCGTGACCCCCTCAGCCTACGGAGCCGAACGTGAGAACCCTCTCAGAGTCGGCCGGGCATCTCCCGAACCGACCAGGCGAAGACTCGGTCAGAGGGTCAGCCCGACCAGCACCGGTTCCGGCTGCAGCAGGACGCCGAACTCCGCCTGGACGCGCGACTGGATGAACGCCGCCAGCTGGGCGACATCGCTCGCCGTAGCGTTGCCCCGGTTCACGATCGCGAGTGTGTGCTTCGACGAGATGGCGGCCCCTGAACCCGGGAGGGCGAAGCCCCGGCCGATTCCGGCGTGCTCGATCAGCCAGGCCGCGCTGAGCTTCATCGTGTACTCCCCGCCCGCGAGACTCGGCACGTCGACGGGATCCACCCCGCCCGGTGGGATGGTCAGAACGGTATCGGCCTCCAGAGGATCCTGGGGCCAGCGGGGCGCGTTCGCAGGGAGCGATCGGGCGAAACTCTCCGACACGATCGGATTGGTGAAGAACGATCCCGAGCTCACGGAGTCCGGGTCCGCCGGATCGAGGACCATCCCCTTGGAGGATCTCAGGGCCAGCACCGCCCGTCGCAGTTCGGCGATCGGCACGCGCGAGCCTGGCCGGACGCCGAGGGCGTCCGCGAGCTGGGCGTACCCGATGGGCGAGCTCAGCGGGGCTCCCACGTCCCCCGGGACCGTGCTGTCGGTGAGCTCCAGGTCGACGGACAGCACCACCCCACGCCGGTCGCGTTTGAGCACGGACGTGCGATATCCGAGGCCGAGCTCCGACCGGGTGAGGTACGAGACTTCGCCCGTCACGTCGTCGAGGAACTCGATGCCGAGGAGGGCCGACTCGAGCTCCTGGCCGTACGCGCCGATGTTCTGGACGGGAGCCGCCCCGGTCGACCCCGGGATCCCGGACAGCGCCTCCACGCCCGACCAGCCGTGCCGTACCGTGAAAGCGACCACGTCGTCCCAGGGCTCGCCCGCCTCGACCCGCAGTCGGATGCGCCCCTCGGGCGCATCGAGCCGTTCGATGCCTCGGCTGCGGATGTGGATGACCGTCCCGTCGAATCCGTCGTCGCTCGCCACCGTGTTGGATCCACCGCCGAGCAGCAGCCAGTCCTCGGCGCCGTCCCGCGCCTCGAGGACGGCATCGACGAGGGCGGCACGATCGTCGGCCACGACGAGCCGTTCCGGCACGCCTCCGACGCGGATCGTGGTGAGTTCGGCGAGCGCCGGTGTTGCGTCCGTCATGCCAGCCGGACGCGGACCTGCGCCTTGCCGAGCACAGTGTCGCCGCCGAAGGTCGTCGTCAGGTCGATGCGGGCGACGCGCGCCTCCGCATCCAATTGCCCCACCTTCGCCGAGATGGTCACAGTGGCGCCCTCGGTGGGGTCCACGACCACGGGACGGGTGAACCGCACCTGGTAGTCCTCGACACGACCGGGGTCGCCGGCCCAGTCGACGACCGGTTGCACAGCGAGGCCCATGGTCAGCATCCCGTGGGCGATGACGCCGGGCAGCCCGACGGAGGTGGCGATGTCGTCGCGATAGTGGATGGGGTTGAAGTCGCCGGACGCGCCGGCGTAGCGGACCAGCGAGTCGCGGCTCAGGTCCACGGTGCGCTCGGCGACGATGTCACCGACGGTCAAGGTGTCGAAGTCGGGGGTGGGGGCGGGCATCACTCGTCTCCTCGGACGACCAGGGTGGAGGTGGCGGTCACGACGTGCGCGCCGTCCGCGTCGACGATGGTGGACTCGGCGGTCACCATCGAGTGCGGGCCGAGCGACTTGACCGAGGTGACGCGGAGCGTCGCCGTCAACTCGTCACCGGCGACGACCGGCCGGGTGAACGTGAATCGCTGGTCCCCGTGCACGACACGGCTGAAGTCGATCCCGGCGTCCGGCTCCGCGAGCAACTGTGCGAGAGTCGCCTCCTGCACCACCACGGGAAACGTCGGAGGCGCCACCAGGTCGCGGTGACCCGCCGCGCGGGCCGCCTCCACATCGAAATTGATCGGCGACGTGGCGAACACGGCGGTGGCGAACTCCCGGATCTTCTCGCGTCCGACGAGGTACGGCCGGGCGGGCGGGAACTCCCGCCCCTGCAGCTCTGGATTCACTGGCACCCGTCGATTCTATCGGCGCGTCTCCGAGGCGCCCGGGACTCGGTGGACAGCACCGGGGAGCGCGCCCGAACGGCAGAATACCCCGGAGGCCGATGGCCTCCAGGGTCTTCACGCTCGGTGCTAGCGCCTTACTGGCAGCTGTCGCACTGCAGCAAATCCATGGGGTCGACGGGAACCGAGTAGCCGCCAACGCTGTCGTTTTCGTAGTCCATGATGGCCTCCCCTAGAAGTCGGTGGTCCGCGTTCCCGCGGTGTTCACCCACTATATAACCCGAATGACACGATTGTCATTCCACTACATGTAGTGTTTTGAAGATTTTTTCTCGCTGTCCCCAGATTAGGGGTGACCACCGACATCAGTGGTCACGGAACCAGGGACTGCGTGCCCAGTACGGTGGCAAGGGCCAGGCGCTCCGCGTCCTCTGTCCCCGGCTCGGCGGTGTAGATCGAGATGCGCAGGTCGTCCAGGGCGGCGACGAGGGTGTCGCAGTCCAGCGCGATCGGGCCGATGACAGGATGGAGGACGGTCTTCTGCCGCGAGAGGTCGGCCGGCGGTGGCGGCGCCTCGGTGTCCCAGAGCTCGGCGAAGCGCGGGCTGCCGGACCTCATGTCGGCGATGAGGTGACGCAGGGAGCGATCGGCGGGATAGCGGGAGGCCGTCAGTCGCAGATCCGCCACCAGCCGGGCTTCGTGGTCCGCCTGTTCGCGCGGAGTGTGAACGACCCGCGAAGGCAGGCCGGCCACATTCCGCCAGACGGCGTTGCGCTCGAGGCCTCGCCAGGAGGTGGTCTCGCCCATCAGCGCGTCGAAGGGCGCGTTCGCGAGCACCAGTGTCCAACTCGCGTCATACACGACGACGGGTGTGTTCGACAGCCGGTCGAGCATCCGCTGCACGCTCGGCGGCACGCGCGAGGGCACGACCTCCGGGCCCGGCGCGGCGTGGCCGGCGAGCCCGTAGAGAAGGTCGCGTTCGGCACCGGCCAAGCGCAGGGCGCGGGCGAGCGACTCGACCACCTGTGCGGATGGGGCGGTCGCGCGACCCTGTTCCAGCCGGGTGAGATAGTAGGCCGAGATCCCGGCGAGCGCTGCCAGCTCCTCCCGGCGCAGACCGGCAGCTCGGCGGCGCGGCCCCACCGGAACTCCGACGGCCTCCGGGGTCACCCGGTCGCGCCACCGGCGTACCGTGCGCCCGAACTCCCACGTCTCCACCGCTCCAGTCTGCGCCTCCTCCGGCCCGGTGTCCTGGCCCTGGCAGTCCTACGAAAACCAGTCGACTGGATGAGGTGCGGCGGACCCCGAAGGCTGGCGGCATGACCCATCCAGAAACTGTGCTCATCACCGGCCCGACCCGCAACCTCGGCCGCTACGCCACGCTCGCCCTGGCCGACCGGCCGGACCGCAGGCGGCCCGACCTCCTGCTGGTCGGCCGGGCCGGACCCGACCTGACCGCCGTCGCGGAGGAGGCCCGCTCCCGCGGTGCCACCGTCCGCGAGATCGGCTGCGACCTGTCCAGCCTGGCCGAGGTCCGGTCCGCCGGAGCGACCGTGTGCGACCTGCTCGCCGCCGGCGACCTCCACCCGTTGCGGGCGCTGGTGGCCAACGCAGGCGCCACGACCGCGGACACCCGGCGCGCCTCCGCCGACGGCTACGAGTTGACCTTCGCCGTCAATCACCTCGCCCACGCTCAGCTGATCGGCGATCTCCTCGACTCGCTCGCCGCTCCGGCGCGGATCGTCTTGCTCGGCTCCAACACGTACCACGCGAACGCCTGGCGGAAGCTGCTGCATGTCCCGGAGGCCGAGTGGGCGGATCCGCTCGAACTGGCCCGCCCGGCCATCGGCGACCAGGCGCCGGGGATGACCTCCGCCGGCGTCGCCTACTCCAACGCCAAGCTGGCCGTCCTCTACTACGCCCACGAGCTCCAGCGCCGGGTCGGCGACGGTATCGCCGTCTCGGTCTTCGAACCAGGGTGGATGCCGGGGACCGCCCTCGGCCGGACCGCGCCGGAGGCCGTCCAGAGGATCGGTCGCGCACTCGCACGGGTGCCCGGCGTGTCCACGCCCGAACGTTCGGGACCGCTGCTGGCCTCGATCGCGCTCGACGACCGCTGGGCGCACCTGCGTGACGGCGCGTTCGTCGTGACGACGAAGCTGACCGAGGTGCAGCCGGTCGCGCAGGACCGCGCACGGGAGAAGCGCCTCTGGGAGGCGACCGCCGAGCTGTTGAGCACGGCGCGGGCGTCACAGGATGCCTCGCGCTGAGCCCCCGAGCGGGGCCGGTGTCCACGCGGCGCCGGCCCCGCACATCCTCAGTTCTCGGCGTCGCCTGTCGCTTCACTACGCTTTTTGACGTCCGGGTCGCCCTCGCACCCCGTCTCAGGGCACGATCTGTGCATGAGCTTCGCACCGGCACGCCCCTTGGAGCAGCTCTATGCCACCCGGTCGAGCATCAAGTGGCGCCGCTACCCGGCGGATGTGCTGCCCGTCTTCGTCGCCGAGATGGACTTCGATGTCGAGCCGGCCATCCTGAAACGTGTCGCGCAGACCCTGCAGCACTCGGACACCGGATATCTGGACTCCGCCGGACCGCTCGCCCCCGCCTTCGCGGACTTCGCCCGGGCGTCGTGGGGCTGGGAGGTCGACCCCGCCGACGTCCATCTGGCCACGGACGTGACGGTCGGTGTCGTGGAGGCGCTGCGGCTGGCGCTGCCTGCGGAGGGCGGCCGCGTTGTGTTGACGCCGCCGGTGTACCCGCCGTTCTTCGAGATGGTGGAGGAGGCGGACGCGGTCGCGGTCACCGTTCCGCTGCTCGAGGACCACGAGTGGAGTCTCGACCTGGCCGGCATCGAAGCGGCCTTCTCCGCGGGCGCCGATGCGATGCTGCTGTGCAACCCGCAGAATCCGACCGGTCGATGTCACAACCGGGAGACCCTCCAGGCCCTCGCCGCGCTCGCCGCTCGTTACGGCGTCTTCATCGTCAGCGACGAGGTGCACGCGCCCCTCGCCCATCCGGGCACACGCTTCCTCCCTTTCGCCCCGATCGCCCGTGAGGCCGGCTGCCGCGCCGTGACCGTCACCTCCGCGAGCAAGGCGTGGAACCTCGCCGCCCTGAAGTGCGCGGTCATCGTCGCGGCCGATGAGTGGTCGGCATCCCTCCTCACCGCGCTGCCGCAGGAGCTGGCCGCGCGCACGAGCATCCTCGGGCTCCACGCCAACGTCGCCGCCCTCTCCTGCATCGGCTGGCGGGACGACCTGGTCGGGCTGCTGGTGGAGAACTACCGCCTGCTCGAGGCGGAGCTCGCCGCCCATGCTCCCTCCGTGCGGCCCGTCCGGCCGGACGCCGGGTACCTGGCCTGGCTCGACTTCCGCGATGCCGGTCTGGGCGACGATCCGGCGGCCGTGCTCATCGAGGAGGGGCGCGTCGCCCTCAACTCCGGTCTCGCGTTCGGGGAGCCCGGCCGGGGCTTCGCCCGCATCAACCTGGCCTGCAACCCGTCGACCGTCATCGAGGCCGTGCGGCGGATCGCGGCCACGGTTTCTGCGCGCTCAACGGCCGCGCTCGCCGGCTGACGGAGTAGCCCGCAGCGCCTGCATCGGGCCAACGGGGCAGCCCGCAGCGCCTGGATCAGGCTGGACGGTCAGCGCGCCGCGACCAGCCCGCGCTCGAGATCGGCGATGATGTCGCGCGCGCTCTCGATCCCGATCGACAAGCGGATGAGGCCGGGCGTGATCCCGGCGTCCGCCTGCTCCTCCGGGCTGAGCTTGGCATGGATGGTGCTGCCCAGATGGATGGCGAGGGTGCGGACGTCGCCGATGTGCGTCATGGGCGAGATCAGCCGCAGCGAATCGATGAAGCGGCGTGCCGCATCCCTCCCTCCGGCCAGGTCGATCGACACGATCGAGCCGGCGCCGGCCGGAAGGTACCGCTGGGCCCGCTCGTAATAGGGGTTCGACGGCAGGCCCGGGTAGAACACCTGCGCGACCTCCGGCCGGCCCTCCAGCCACTCGGCGACCGCCTGCGCGTTCGCGATGTGCCGGTCCATCCGGACCGACAGCGTCTCGATGCCGTGCAGCAGCAGGAAGGTGCTGGTCGGCGGGATGGTCGGGCCGTACTCGAGGACGATGACCGCGCGGACGTACGCCAGGTACGCGCCGCTCCCGAACCGCTCCACGAACGACGGGACGCCCGGCCGCGGCTCTCCGGCCAGCTGCGGGAAGCGCTCCGCCTGGGCCGCCCAGTCGAACCGGCCCGCATCCACGATCGCGCCGCCGATCACCGAGGCGTGACCGGAGAGCCACTTGGAGGTCGAATGGATGACGATGTCGGCTCCGTCCTCGATCGGTCGCCAGAGATAGGGCGTCGGGACGGTGTTGTCGACCACCAGGGGCACACCCGCCGCATGCGCCAGCCCGGCGATCCGGGCGATGTCGACGACCTGGCCGAGCGGATTCGGCAGAGTCTCGGTGTACACCGCCTTCGTCTGCGGCCGGAACCGCGCCGCCCACTCCTCGTCGCTTGCGTCGTCGGGCACGTACTCGAAGTCGATCCCCTGCCGCTTCAGCACCCCGCTGAACATCTCGCGCGTGCCCTCGTAGAGCGACCGCGTGGCGAGGATGTGGTCGCCCGCCCCGGCGAGCGCCGTGATCGCCGTCGCGATGGCGGCCTGCCCGCTGGCGACCACGATGCCGTCGACGCCGCCCTCGAGATCGGCGATCCGGCGGCCGGCGACGGCGTTCGTCGGGTTCTCGTTCCGGGAGTATGCCCGGTACGCACTGCGGCCGGCGAACCGCTCCTCACCGTCGTCGAAGCTGTCGAAGACGTAGGCGGCCGTCTGGTAGATCGGCGTCACCCGCGCCTTCGTCTGGGCGTCGACCACGGCTCCCGCGTGGATCTGACGTGTCTCGAAGTCCAGTGGGCGATCCTCATCGGGCATGCCCGCCACCCTAGTGATCCGTACCGTCGCCGCCAAAAGCCCGCGTCACTGAGTGTCACAGGAGCTCTCTCCTCGCGTGGAACCGGATCGACTCCGGCGATCCGGCAGCCCCCGGGGCGGCGGTGATGCTCCCGCGACGCGGCAGGACTGCGGCCATCGCGTCGGCGTCGCCTCCGGCAGGCGACTAGATTGCTGTCGGTGACCACTGAAACACCCGTGCTCCTCGGCCCGAACCAGCCGCTCGACCGGCCCTACCGGGGTGGGGCGGGGATCGCCCGCTTCCGCGGCACCCCGCAGCCGAGCCCGTTCACGCCCGAGGACTTCGTAGGGTCGACGACCGAGGTGTTCGCCGGCGGCGGTGTTGGGCTCACGGTGCTGCCCGACGGCCGGACGCTCCGTGACGCCGTCGCGGCGGATCCGGTGTTCTTCCTCGGCGCGCACCACGTGGAGCGCTTCGGCGCCCGCACCATGCTGCTGGTCAAGCTGCTGGACACGGCCGAGCGGCTGTTCGTCCACTACCACCCCGATGACGCGTTCGCCGCTCGCCACCTGGCCAGTCCGCTCGGCAAGACGGAGGCCTGGGCGGTCATCGAGGCGGAGCCGGATGCTTACGCCGCGCTCGGATTCCGGCGCCCGGTCGCCTCCCTCGAGGTCGAAGCGTGGTGGGCCGGACAGGATGCGGACGCGATGCTCGCGGCGATGAACCGGGTGCCGCTCGCGGCGGGCGACACCCTCCTGGTTCCGGCCGGGCTGGCGCATGCGATCGGCCCGGGCGTGACGCTCGTCGAGCTTCAGCAGCCGACCGACCTCTCGATCCTGCTCGAGCGGCGATCGCTGCCGGAGGCGGATGCGCTGCTCGGCCTGGACCTCTCCACCGCGATCGGCGGCCTGGTGCGGGAGGTCACGCCCGAGGAGCGCATCCACGCGCTGCGCCAGGGACGCGTCAGCTCCGACGCGATGTACCTGGCGGGCCGGCTGCGCGCGGCTGCCGCGCGCGGCGAGCTCGACTCGCTGGAGATCAACCCCGCGCTGCGGGTGCGGCGCGAGGAGTTCGAGCGCGAGCAGCGCGAGATGGCCGAGGGGCTGCCGCGCTTCATCGAGCGCACGATCCACACGCTGCGCGGCCAGCGCGTCTGGGTCCTTGCGACGTGGAACGTGCTCTACGGGATGGCCCAGGCCGGGCTCGAGCACGGGCTGGAGAACGTCTTCGCCCCCGACTCGCTGGTCACCACCGGCGGCGGCGCGAAGGGCCAGACCGTGCCCGACGACTGGGAGGAGACGGTGCGCCGGTTCACGGGCGTCCCGCGCATCCAGCACTGCTACGTGATGTCCGAGATGACCGGGCTCAACAAGATGTGCGAGCACGGCCACTACCACTTCGAGCCGTGGTTCATCCCGTTCGTGCTCGACCCCGAC
>JBQCCO010000298.1:0-3269 GCA_051962155.1 Leifsonia sp.
ATGTTGTTGTTTTTATTTTTTGTGTTTTTGTGGTTTTATTCTGTGTTTTGGGGGGGCTGCTTTTCCCTCGGGGGGCCCCCCCCCCTTCCACGACGGAACGCCCGGAGGGCCGACCCGTCCACCCCGGCGATATCGAGTGACATCGCCGGGCACACGACGCTAGCGTTCGACCGGTTCGTCACTCAGGTGGGCGCCGTAGTACTCGGACTGCCGCCGCATGATCTCAGCCATTGACACATCGGGTCCCGCGCCGTAGACCGTTTCGCCGAAGTGGAGCTCCTTCTGGATCGCCCAGATCTCCTCATGGCGTTCCGGCGGCAGAATCGATGCCGGTGATCCGACCGCAACCCATCCGATCGGGACCACAGCTCCTGGCTCGACGGTGGAATTGACCTGGACGACTCCATTGATCCGAACCTCGGCACCGCGCCCGATGCGGCTGCCGGGGAACAACGACGCGCCGGTGGCGATGAACGACTCATCTGCCACGATGTTGCCGTTCACGTGTGTGTGCGGTCCGATCATGACGGACGACCCGACGTGGGCAGGATGACCCGATCGGCCTCGAATCAGCGCGTGTTCCATGACGACCGTGTTTTGACCGATCGTGACGACGCCGTCCTCGGCGGTGAGCACCGCCCCATGCAGGATTCGTGTGCCCGCCTCGATCCGGACATCACCGACGATCACAGCGGAGGGCGCAATGTAGGCGGTCGCGTGAATCGACGGTTCCCGGTTGCGGTGTCTCATGAGCATTCGCTCGCTCCCATCCTCTCTAGCGGTATTCTGCGACGACCTCGATCGCGCCGACGATGTTGGCGTTGAATTCGGGGAGATCGTCGGCCGGAATCCAGTACTCCAGGATGGTGTTGCCGCCAGCCTGCTGCACGTCATAACGGTCGAGGAATTCCTTGCGCACGTCGAACCGGGTGACGAAGCCGACCCCGCTGGCTTTGACGTTCCAATCACGTGCGATCTTGGTCGCGTATTCCTCGTTCAGAACCGGATAGAAGATGGGCTGATCGGGCAACCTTGGCGGCCATTCCCGCCAACCCGAGGCTTCGACCAGCGCAAGTTCTTCGGGGCCCGTGGGACGCCAAAGGGTGACGGTTTCCATGCCTGAGATCCTGCCATCCCGACCCGCGAGGGGCTGCTTACGTTGCTCTCAAAAACGACACGGTGGTCGCAACCCCCGAAAGTTCAGGGTGTTGCGACCACCGTGGAGCCCGTCAGCGTCAGGGAGCCCAGGGAGCCGAGACGACGAAACTCACGTCATTCGTCCACGAGGCCGCAGCGTCCCACGCGTTTGAGCCTCCGTCGCTCGCAATGTAAAGCTTGCCGTAGTAGTGGCGCAGATACTTGCCGGGGAAGTTCACGGACTGGAACGACGTGCCTTGGCCATTCAGTCCGGCCGTCGGGCAGAATGTCGCGTCCGCTCGGTTGGTAGCGGAGCCGTCCATCGGTTGCCGCAGGATCTGGTAGTTGTAGTGCCGCAGGAAGTCACCGGGGTAGTTCCGCGACTCGAATGAAACGCACGACGAGTTGGCCAGACCCGGCCGAACGATCCAGGTGCTGTCCAATTTGTCCACGGACGAGCTGGAGGAGCTGATCGGCGAGATGACCCCGATGCCGGCCTGGTGCCTGACGTAGTTGTCCGTGTAGCCCGGTGTCGTCGCACGCAGCGATATCTCGGAGTTGGTCGCGAGTGTGCCCGTGATGCCCGTGGAGGTCGTGTAACCGACCGACACGATGTTCGCCTGCACCGCGGCATCGGCTGCGTCGCTGGGATAGCCCGCCGTCATGACGCCCTCGAAGAACGATCCGATGGAACCATTCGAGTTGTCGCCGCCGGTTCCCAACACGATGCCGCCCTCTTGATGCATGGGGGAATACCCGGACGCCGTTGGAAGGGGGCCGTTGTAGACGGTCGTCAGAGCGCCGGTCTGAGCGTTGCCATCCTTCAGCGCGAAGTTGGTCTGCCCGTTGTTCTTGAGCATTGCGGTCACGAAGGGTGAGGTGTCGCCCGTGTAGGACGTGTTGGTCGATCCTCCCGACCCGGAAGAGAACAGCCCGTTCTCCAGGTCCGCCTGAACCCAGGGGCCCGCGCCGTTCTGCTTGAACCACGCCTCGGTGCCGAAATTGATGGCATCCATGTGGCCGTTTCCGGTGTCCTTGTTCACCTTTTCGGTGTTTCCGTAGTCGAAGCAGCAGGCACCATTGACGTGAGTACCCGAAGCGACCATGTACTCGCCTTCAGGGGCCCCGTTCTGCGCCGTTCCCGTGGCGGCGTTGTCGCGGTAGCCCATCCGGCCGGAGAAAGAGAGCCCGTAGACGGGATGGCCGCCGGCGAACACCGGCAATGCATCGGCCGGCACGCCCTGATTGGCCGGCCCTGCGTCGCCGGCGGCCTCGATGGTGAGGTCGTTGTGACGGCTCGTCTGGTCGTAGATCTTGGTCACCACGCACGTGGTGCCCGCGCAGAACGAGTCTTGCGCTGCCGCGTTCGCGTACCCTCCGGCCGTCAGAACGCCCACGTCGCTCAGCGCGTTGTCGGATGCTCGCTGCACCTGGTAAAGCGGTCCCGAGTAGGAGCCGAAGAGAGCCCGTGTGCTGCTGTGCGCAGCGACGCACGGCGTGCCCGACGTGGCGAGAATGTCACAGGGAAGCGAGGTTGCCGCCTGTGAGGCTGTCGGCGTGATGATGGCCAGTGCTGCGAGGATTGCGCTTGCGCTGAGTGCCGCGCCGATTCGCCGCCGCCAACGACTGCGGCCGGCGTGCGGACGAGGTTCTGAAAAATGCATAGTCTCTCGATTCTTCGTTGAATGTGAGCGTTAACAGCAATCACAGTGGCCTGAAACGCCGGTTCTGTCAATATCCCGGTGTGAGCCTTCACAATCTTCGTGCGCGGATCGCATATCGCACCGCGGGCGCCACCCGGATTGCGGTGCGGCGCCAGCCGCCGAAGAGTCCCATAAGGTCGAATGCATGAGCGGGCTGGGCAAATCAGGCGTCGCGGTCATCACTGGCGTCGGGCGTCGCCGTTCGATCGGAGCGGGCCTCGCTGTCGGCATGGCGCGTGATGGCTGGAATCTTGCGCTCAATTACTGGCGGCCGTACGACGACCGCGTGGGACTCGAGCGGAGCGCTGAGGATCCGGAGTCCGTTGCTGACGAGTGTCGCGCACTCGGCGTGACCGTCGAGCTCATCCCGGGCGACCTCACCAGACCCGAGACGCCAGCAGAACTCCTCCGGGCTGCGCGGTCTATCGG
>JBQCCO010000299.1:0-8069 GCA_051962155.1 Leifsonia sp.
ATGGGCACCTCTGGGAGAATTTGGTTTTGGTTTGGGTGGGTTGTGTGGTGGACTTGACGTCCGGGGTGTATCCCTCCCGGGACGCCATCCTGGTTACGACAGTAGCAGGAGACCCGCGGTCTTCTCGCGCGCCCGGAGGAAGCGGTCGTTCACATCGGCCCAGTTGGTGATGTTCCAGAACGCCTTGACGTAGTCGGCCTTCACGTTGACGTAGTCGAGGTAGAAGGCGTGCTCCCACATGTCGAGCATGAGCAGCGGGACGGTCGCGGCGGCGAGGTTGCCCTGGTGGTCGTACAGCTGCTCGATAATCAGCTTCTGGCCCAGGGAGTCCCAGGCGAGGATGGACCAGCCGGAGCCCTGGATGCCGAGGGCCGAGGCGGTGAAGTGCGCGCGGAACTTGTCGAACGAGCCGAAGAACTCGTCGATGGCCGCGGCCAGCTCGCCGGCCGGCCGGTCGCCGCCGTCCGGGGACAGGTTGTTCCAGAACACGGTGTGGTTCACGTGACCGGCGAGGTTGAACGCGAGGTCCTTCTGCAGCTTGTTGACGTTCGCGAGGTCGTCGGCGTCGCGGGCCTCCGCGAGCTTGGCGATGGCGGTGTTGGCGCCATCCACATACGTCTTGTGGTGCTTGTCGTGGTGCAGTTCCATGATCCGGCCGCTGATGTTCGGCTCGAGCGCCGAGTAGTCGTACGGAAGGTCCGGCAGGGTGTAGTCAGCCATTACTCATCTCCACTGTTGTTGTGATTCGAGCGACTCATCGAGTCTACTGGGAGCAACCCGGGCGGCCGCCGGAAGCTTCCAGGCGGCCGGCAAGCGTTCCTGTCGGACGCTGCCCGATCGGGCGCTGCCCCATCGAAACCTACACCTCGTCCAAATCGGCGGGGAGGCTCGCCTCCGTGCCCGGGATGCCGAGGTCGGCGGCGCGCTTGTCGGCCATCGCGAGGAGGCGGCGGATGCGGCCGGCCACGGCATCCTTCGTCATCGGCGGGTCGGCGTAGTGGCCGAGCTCATCGAGACTGGCCTCGCGGTGCGCCAGGCGCAGCTCGCCCGCGTAGCTCAGGTGCTTGGGAACCTCCGGGCCGAGGATCTCGAGGGCGCGCTCCACACGGGCGCAGGCCGCGACGGCGGCCTGAGCGGAGCGGCGCAGGTTGGCGTCGTCGAAGTTGACGAGGCGGTTGGCGTTCGCGCGGACCTCGCGCCGCTGGCGCAGCTCCTCCCAGTTGGAGACCGTCTCCGATGCGCCCATCGCCACGAGCATGGCGCTGATGGCCTCGCCGTCGCGGATGACCACCCGGTGGACGCCGCGGACCTCGCGGGCCTTCGCGGAGATCCCGATCCGGCCGGCGGCGCCGACCAGGGCCATCGCGGCCTCGTTGCCGGGGCAGGTGACCTCCAGGGCGGCGGAGCGGCCCGGGTCGGTGAGCGAGCCGTGCGCCAGGAACGCGCCGCGCCAGACGGCGGCCAGCTCCTCGCGGGTTCCGGTGGTGAGGCGGTTCGGGAGGCCGCGGATCGGCCGGCGGCGGGCATCCAGGAGGCCGGTCTGGCGCGCCAGGGTCTCACCGCCCTCGAGGACCCGCACGAGGTACTGGCTGGTCCGCCGGAGGCCCGAGGCCGAGGTGACGGAGACGTCGCTGCGGACGCCGTACAGCTCGGCGAGGTCTTTTCGCACACGGCGGGCGAGTTCGGGAGTGTCCAGCTCGCTCTCCACCGCGATCCGGCCGCCGATCAGGTGCAGACCGCCGGAGAACCGGAGGATGGTCGCCAGCTCTGCTGCCCGGACCGTGGTCTTGCCGACCTCGATCTTGGTGAGCTCTTCCTTGACGTCGGCGGTGAGAGCCAATCGGATTCCTTACTGTCTCAAGGCGAGGGTGGTGCCGTGGAGGGATGAGCCGTGATCATTCGCGGCCGAGGTCGCGGTGCTTGGTGTTCACCGCCAGACCGGGGAAACTGCGCAACCGTGCCGCGAGCTCTTCCGCAATCGCGACGGACCGGTGTTTTCCGCCAGTGCAGCCTATCGCGATCAGAGCGTGCCGTTTGTTCTCGCGGTGATAGCCGCTCATGATCGGCCGCAAGGCCGAGACGTAGGCCTGGATGAACTCGTCCGCACCGTCCTGGGTCAGAACGTAGTCGCGCACGACGGCGTCCAGCCCGGTGTGCGGGCGGAGCTCCGGATTCCAGAACGGGTTGGGGAGGAAGCGCGCGTCGGCCACCATGTCGGCGTCCGCCGGCAGTCCGTACTTGAAGCCGAAGCTCATGACGGTGACCTGCACATCCGCCGCGTTCTCCACGGCGAAGGTGTCGGTGATGTTGGTGGCCAGCTGGTGGATGTTGAGATCGGAGGTGTCGACGATGATGTCGCTCGCCTCCCGGATCTCGCGCAGCCGGGTGCGCTCCGCCGAGATGCCGTCGAGGATGGTGCCGTCGCCCTGGAGCGGATGCGGACGCCGCACCTGCTCGAAGCGCCGGACCAGCACCGCATCGGACGCCTCCAGGAACAGGACGCGCACCTGGGTGCCCTCACGCAGGCTCTGGATCATGTCGCGGAGGTCCACGAAGAAGTTGCGGCCGCGCACATCCACGACCGCGGCGATGCGCGGGAGCCCGGACTCGGCGCGGTTGGCGAGTTCGATCAGCGGGCGGAGCATCTGAGGCGGGAGGTTGTCGACGACGTACCAGTCGAGGTCCTCCAGCGCGTTGGCGACCGTCGAGCGGCCGGCGCCCGACATCCCGGTGACGATGAGCACCTCCTGCTGCTCGGCGCTCACGACAGTCTCGTCGGTGGCCATAGACCGGTCTCCTCCGCTCCGTGGGGTGACACCAGCCTAGCGACTGGATGCAGCGGGCAGGCTCCCCTCGCTGTTCGCGAGCCTCTCGAAGATCGCGGCGGCGAGCGTCGGGCCGACCCCGCGGACCTCGGCGATCTGGGCCGGCGTGGCCTTGCGCAGCTGCGCCACCGAGCCGAAGTGCTTCAGCAGCTCCTTCACGCGAGCGGGGCCGAGGCCCGGGATCTCGGCGAGGACGCTCCCGATGTCGCGCTTCCGGCGGGCCCGCTGGTAGGTGATCGCGAAGCGGTGCGCCTCGTCGCGAAGCCGCTGGATGAGGAACAGTGCGTCGCTGTTCCGCGGCAGGATGACCGGGAAGTCGGAGTCTGGCAGCCAGATCTCCTCGAGCCGCTTGGCGATGCCGGCGAGCTGGATCCCCGTCACCCCCGACTCGTCGAGGGCCCGCTTGGCGGCGGCGACCTGCGGCTGGCCGCCGTCGACGATGAGCAGGTTCGGCGGGTACGAGAACTTGCGGCGACGGCGTTCCGAGCCGTCCACGACCTCGTCCGCACCGGCCGCGCCTTCCGCGTCGAGCGCCGTGTCCTCGGCCAGCTGGTCCTCGGCTGCCTCGGCGGCCGTCCGCGGTGCCGACGCATCTACACTGTCGCTCTTCAGGTACGCCAGCCGGCGCGAGATCACCTGATAGATCGACTCCGTGTCGTCCGTGGACTCGGGGATGCTGAAGCGCCGGTACTGGTCCTTGCGGGGCAGTCCGTCCTCGAACACCACCATCGAGGCGACGATGTTCGTGCCGCTGAGGTGCGAGACGTCGTAGCACTCCATCCGCAGGGGCGCGTCGTCCATCCCCAGAGCATCCTGGATGTCATTCAGCGCCTTCGACCGGGCGACGAAGTCGGAGCTGCGCCGGGTCTTGTAGAGGATGAGCGCGTTCTTGGCGTTCATCTCGACGGACTGTGCGAGGGCCGCCTTCTCGCCGCGCTGCGCCGTCTTCAGCTCGACGCGGCCCGTGTGCCGGCCCCGCGGCGCAGAGGGGTCGGGCGTCTCCCGGCGGCGCTGGGTGAGCCAGAGCTCCAGCTCCGCGGTGTCCTCGGGCAATTCGGGGACGAGGATCTCGCGCGGCGGGGCGTCGGGTCCGTCGTACGCGTTCTGCACGACCGTCTCGACGAGTTCGCCGAGGCTGACGTCGAGCTCCTTGTCGACCACCCAGCTGCGGACACCGCGCACCCGGCCGCCACGGACGATGAACTGCGTCACCGCGGCCGCGAGCTCGTCGTGCGCGATGCCGAAGACGTCCGCATCCACGCTGTCCGTCAGGACGACCGCGCTCTTGCCGAGCACGCCCTCGAGCGCCTGGATCGCATCGCGGTGGCGGGCGGCGGCCTCATAGTCGAGGGTGCTCGCCGCCTGCTTCATCTTCTCGGTCAGGTCGCGCAGATAGCCGCTGTCGTTTCCGGCCATGAACGAGGCGAAGTCGATCGCGAGCGACTTGTGGTCCTCCGGCGTGATGCGGCCGACGCACGGCGCTGCGCACTTCCCGATGTCGCCGAGGAGGCACGGGCGGCCGGTCAGCTCGGCACGGCGGTAGACGCCGTCGGAACAGCTCCGCATCGGGAACGCCTTGAGCATGAGGTCGACCGTCTCGCGGATCGCCCACACCTTCGTGTACGGGCCGAAGTAGCGCGCGTCCGGGATGTTGCGGTTGCGCGTGATCATCACGCGCGGGACGCGGTCCCCGAGCGTCACGGCCAGGTACGGGTAGGTCTTGTCGTCGCGGAACTTGACGTTGAAGGGCGGGTTGAACTCCTTGATCCAGGTGTACTCGAGCTGGAGCGCCTCGTACTCGGTGCCCACGACCGTCCACTCGACGCTCGCCGCCGTGGTGACCATGCGCCGAGTGCGCTCGTGGAGGCTGCGCAGCGGCTGGAAGTAGTTGCTCAGCCGCGCGCGGAGGTTCTTCGCCTTGCCTACGTAGAGCACACGCCGGTTCTTGTCGCGGAACCGGTACACACCCGGCTGGGTGGGGATCTCGCCGGCCTTCGGCCGGTAGCTGACGGTGTCGGCCACGGCGCGCCTCAGGCGGCGCCCCGGGCGGACTCGCCCTGCAGCATCTCCTTGAGGAAGAAGCCCGTGTGGCTGCCCGCGGCCTCGGCCACCTGCTCCGGCGTGCCGGTCGCGATGACCTCGCCGCCGCCGGCGCCGCCCTCCGGCCCCATGTCGATGATCCAGTCGGCCGACTTGATGACATCGAGATTGTGCTCGATCACGATGACCGTGTTGCCCTTCTCGAGCAGCCCGTTGAGCACCAGCAGGAGCTTGCGGACATCCTCGAAGTGCAGCCCGGTCGTCGGCTCGTCGAGCACGTAGACGCTGCGGCCGTTGGACCGGCGCTGCAGCTCGGTGGCCAGCTTGACGCGCTGGGCCTCGCCGCCGGAGAGCGTGGTCGCGCTCTGGCCGAGCCGGACGTAGCCGAGTCCCACATCCACCAGCGTCTG
Organism: Leifsonia sp.; assembly: GCA_051962155.1. Taxonomy (GTDB): domain Bacteria; phylum Actinomycetota; class Actinomycetes; order Actinomycetales; family Microbacteriaceae; genus Leifsonia. The sequence continues at coordinate 5,276 of JBQCCO010000299.1, forward strand.
CAGGAAGCGGTGGATCGCCGAGATCGGCCGGAAGAACTCGGCCGCCTCGCTGATCGGCATGTCGAGCACTTCGGCGATGTTCTTGCCCTTGTAGTGCACCGAGAGCGTGTCGCGGTTGTACCGCGCTCCCCCGCACACCTCGCACGCGACGTAGACGTCCGGCAGGAAGTTCATCTCGATCTTGATCGTCCCATCGCCCGAGCACGCCTCGCAGCGTCCGCCCTTGACGTTGAAGCTGAACCGGCCGGGGAGGTAGCCGCGGGCCTTCGCCTCCGGAGTCTCGGCGAACAGCGTCCGGATGCGGTCGAAGACGCCGGTGTAGGTCGCCGGGTTGGACCGCGGTGTGCGGCCGATCGGCGCCTGGTCGACGTGAACGACCTTGTCGAGGTTCTCGAGACCGGTGACCGTGCGGTGCTTGCCCGGCACCTTGCGGGCGCCGTTCAGCTTGTTTGCGAGGACCCGGTACAGGATGTCGTTGACCAGCGACGACTTCCCGGAACCCGAGACGCCGGTCACCGCGACGAAGGTGCCGAGTGGGAAGTCGACCGTCACCTTCTTCAGGTTGTTGGCCTCCGCCTCCACGACACGGATCATCCGCTTCTTGTCGATCTTGCGACGCTTCGGGGGCACCGGGATCTCGCGGCGGCCGGCGAGGTAGTCGCCGGTCAGCGAGTCGGTGTTCGCCAGGAGCTCCTCGTAGGAACCGGAGTGCACGACGTGTCCGCCGTTGACGCCGGCGCCCGGGCCGATGTCGACGATCCAGTCGGCGGTGCGGATGGTGTCCTCGTCGTGCTCGACCACGATCAGGGTGTTGCCGAGGTCGCGCAGCGCGACGAGCGTGTCGATGAGGCGGCGGTTGTCCCGCTGGTGCAGGCCGATGCTCGGCTCGTCGAGCACGTAGAGCACGCCGGTCAGGCCCGAGCCGATCTGGGTCGCCAGGCGGATGCGCTGCGCTTCGCCACCGGAGAGGGTTCCGGCCGCGCGCGCCAGGTCGAGATAGCTGAGCCCCACCTGGATGAGGAAGTCGAGCCGGATCTTGATCTCGCGCAGCACCTGGGCGCCGATCTTCTGCTCCCGCTCGGTGAGGTGCAGCTTCTCCATGAACGCGCGGGCGTCGCTGAGGCTCAGCTGCGAGGCGTCCGCGATGCTCCTGCCGTGCACGAGCACCGCGAGCACCTCCGGCTTGAGGCGCTTGCCGTCGCACACCGGACACGGCACCTCGCGCAGGTACTCGGCCCAGCGTGCGCGCTGCGTGTCCGTCTCGGCCTGCAGGTACTGCCGCTCGATATAGGGCACCACGCCCTCGAAGCCGGAGGTGTACGACATCTCGCGCCCGTAGCGGTTCTTCCACCGCACCTTGACCTCGAAGTTGTCGCCGTGGAGCACGGCGTCCTTCACCTCGGTGGTCAGCTTCTTCCACGGTGTCTTCAGGGAGAACTTCAGATCGCGAGCGAGGCCGTCGAGCAGCTTCTCGTAGTAGTTGAAGAGTCCCTTGCCCTGGGTCGTCCACGGGATGATGACGCCCTCGGAGATGCTCTGCTCGTCGTCGCCGAGCAGCAGCTGCTCATCCACCGACATGCGCGTGCCGAGGCCCGAGCACTCCGGGCAGGCGCCGAACGGCGCGTTGAACGAGAACGTGCGGGGCTCGATCTCGGTCAGCTGGATGGGGTGGCCGTTCGGGCAGGAGAGCTTCTCGCTGAAGTTCTGCCACGCGGCGGGCCCCTCGCGGTCGACGAAGTTGACCTGGACCAGGCCGTCCGTCAGTCGGAGCGCCGTCTCCAGCGAGTCGGTGAGACGGCCGAGGATGTCCGGGCCGGCGACCAGACGGTCGACGACGACGGAGATGTCGTGCTTGTACTGCTTCTTCAGCGTCGGCGGGTCGGAGAGCTGGATCTGCTCGCCGTCGACCAGAGCACGCGCGTAGCCGCTCGCGGCCAGCTCTTTGAAGAGGTCGACGAACTCGCCCTTCTTCTGCGAGACGACCGGGCTGACGACCATGTACCGGGTGCCGGCCTCCAGCTCCATCAGCTGGTCGGCGATCTGCTGCACCGTCTGGCGCTGGATGCGCTCACCGCACACAGGACAGTGCGGCACGCCGATGCGCGCCCACAGCAGACGCATGTAGTCGTAGATCTCGGTGATCGTGCCGACGGTCGACCGCGGGTTGCGGTTGGTGGACTTCTGGTCGATCGAGACGGCCGGGCTCAGGCCTTCGATGAAGTCGACGTCCGGCCGGTCCACCTGCCCCAGGAACTGGCGGGCGTACGCCGACAGCGACTCGACGTACCGTCGCTGGCCCTCGGCGAAGATCGTGTCGAAGGCGAGCGAGGACTTGCCCGACCCCGACAGGCCGGTGAAGACGACCATCGAGTCGCGCGGGATCTCCAGATCGACATTGTGGAGGTTGTGCACGCGCGCTCCACGCACGCTGAGGTGCGACCCCGTCACTCTGCTGATGTTCCCCGACTCGATGTTCACTCGCCCGCTGCTCACTCGCTATATTCTCCGCCATCCGTGCTGTCTTCTCGGGGCTGTTCGCCCACCGCGCATCCCGTTCGCCAGCTCGAACGTGTGTTCGATTCTATCCTCCCGAACGCACGAAGCCGCGCAAGCGCGAGTCTAGGCGCGACCACCGACATTCGTCCCCGGCGGGTGCAGGAGGACGGCCTCCAGGCCCGCGGTCAGCGTGGCGCGCGAGGAGGCCGACGCAGCAGGGCCGGCAGCAGGAGACCGACCAGTGCGACCAGCGCGAGTCCGGACAGGACGGCCAGCACCGGGCTGGAGGCTCCCCGGG
>JBQCCO010000300.1:0-8598 GCA_051962155.1 Leifsonia sp.
GGTGTCCGCGGCTCAGTCGGCCGCGGACACCTCCCTTTCCCGCCTCCCACGGTGTGTCGGCCCCCAAACTACAACGTTTCTGTCGAGGACGGTGGCGGGCGCAAGTCGGCCAGTCGGCCAGTTGGCAGCTGGCCAGTCGGCCGGTCGGCCGGTCGGCCAGTTGGCAGCTGGCCAGTCGGCCGGTCGGCCATCCGCCTACAGGGTCGCCTCGATCGTGCGGTCGTAGACCGTCGTGCCACCCACACGGATGCGGCCGTCGGCGAGCAGCTCCGTCACCAGCTCGGACCCCTCGCCCTGCAGGATGCGCAGCGGCCGTCCGAGCCGGGCCGTCAGGCTGATGGCGGCGGCTCCCGTCGCCTCGTCCTCCACGATGCCCATCTCGGGGGCGAACATGCGCGCGCGGAGGCGCCCGGCGTCCTCGTCGATCCACGCGTACGCGTAGTGCTGGCCTGTCGGGAAGGCGAACGGATCCAGCGCCTCGACCTCAGCCGGCGAGGCCAGCGGCAGCCAGTCGAACGAGGGCGTCCATTCGGGCCGCGCCGTGATCCACGCGGTGTCGTCGTCGACCGTCACTTCGACGTCGCCGGCCGCCTCGTGCAGAACATCCACGGGCGTGCGGCGGTCGGCCAGCCACCAGGCCGTCCCGACACTGGGATGGCCGGCGAACGGCAGCTCTTTCGCGGGCGTGAAGATGCGGATGCGCGCGGCGCGATCGGCCTGATGCACCGCATCCAGGAACACGGTCTCGCTGAAGCCGAGTGCGGTCGCGATCTCCTGCTCCCGGGCGCTGGTCGCCTGTGTGCTGCGCACGATGCCGAGCTCGTTGCCGTTTCGACCGCTCTCGTTGGTGATCACCCGGACGACGACGACCTTGATGGTGTCGGCGCTTCCGCTGGTTTCGCTGGTCTGATCCATGGCCACCACACTGCCAGACAGCCTTTCCCACGTTAACCACCGAGGTGCATAATCGCGCCATGACGACCGACGACCGCCAGAACGCCGCCGACGAGGACATCGCCGTCGAGCACGCCGCCGACCGACTCGCAGACCGCTACCCGGACATCCCCCGGGAACGCATCGACGAGCTGGTCGAGAAGCACCGCGAAGAGTTCGACGGCGCTCCCGTGCGCGATTTCGTGCCCGTGCTCATCGAGCACGATGTGAAGCAGGAGCTGAACGCACCGCGCCGAGGCGCGGACAAGACCGGACAGCGGGAGGAACGCGCCGTCTGACGGGCACCGGCGCGCTCCCCCCGCATCCCGGTCACGCCGGAATCAGCGTGTACTTAGTGCTCAGGTACTCGTGGATGCCCTCGAGACCGCCTTCACGCCCGAGGCCCGACTGCTTCACGCCGCCGAACGGGGCTGCCGCGTTCGAGACGAGCCCGGTGTTGAGGCCCATCATTCCCGTGTCGATGCGGTCGATCATCCGCGGGCCGCGCGCCAGGTCCTGGGTGAAGACGTAACCGACGAGGCCGTACTCGGTCGCGTTGGCGGCGGCGATGGCCTCCTCCTCGGTGGAGAACGTGCTGATCGCCAGGATCGGCCCGAAGATCTCCTCGGCCAGGATGTCGCTGCCGGGCTGCACATCCACCAGCACGGTCGGCTCGAAGAAGTTTCCGTCGCCGTCCGGCGCCGTGCCTCCGGTGAGGATGCGAGCGCCGCGGGACACCGCATCCCGGAGCAGAGCCGACATCGAGGCGACAGCGCGGTCGTCGATAAGGGGCCCGATGGTGACGCCCTCCTCGGTGCCACGCCCCATCACGAGCCCGTGCACCTTCTCCGTGATGCGGCGGGCGAACTCGTCCGCGACCGACTCGTGCACGAGGAACCGGTTGGCGGCGGTGCACGCCTGCCCGATGTTGCGGAACTTGGCCAGCATCGCACCGTTCACGGCCGCATCGAGGTCGGCGTCGTCGAACACGACGAAGGGCGCATTGCCGCCGAGCTCCATGGAGGTGCGGAGCACGTTCTGGCCGGCCTGCGCCAGCAGCGACCGGCCGACCGGGGTGGAGCCCGTGAACGACAGCTTGCGCAGTCGCGGGTCGGCGATGATCGGCTCGGAGACGGTCCGGGCCGTGCTGGTCGGGATGACGTTGACCACGCCGGCGGGGACGCCGGCGTCGGCGAGCAGCTGAGCGAAGAACAGGGTCGTCAACGGGGTCAGCTCAGCCGGCTTGACGACGACCGTGCAGCCGGCGGCGAGCGCCGGCGCGATCTTGCGGGTCGCCATCGCGAGCGGGAAGTTCCACGGGGTGATCAGGAAGCACGGCCCGACCGGACGCTGCGAGACGACCATCGTGCCGGTGCCCTCCGGGTTCTGGCCGAAACGGCCGGAGATGCGGACCGCCTCCTCCGAGAACCACCGCAGGAACTCGCCGCCGTACGTGACCTCGCCGTTCGCCTCGGCGAGCGGCTTGCCCATCTCGAGCGTCATCAGCAGCGCGAAGTCGTCGCGGCGCTCCTGCAGCAGATCGAAGGCGCGGCGCAGGATCTCCGCACGGACGCGGGGCGCGGTGGCGGCCCACTCGTCGGCCGCTGCGACGGCGGCGTCGAGGGCCCGCATCCCCTCCTCCGGCGTCGCGTTCGCGATCCGCTTGAGGACGCAGCCGGTCGCGGGGTCCTGCACCTCGATCGGGTCGCGGGTCCCCGGCTCCCAGCGCCCGCCGATGAACAGTCCGTCCGGGATACGGGCGAGCAGGTCGGCCTCGCGGGCCGACGGGACGGCAGAGGTGGCGTCGGCGGCGATTCCGCTCGGGTTCTCGACGATGGTCATGCGCCCGCCACCGCCTCCGCGACGACGTCCAGCCCCTCGATGAGGAGGTGATCGGGGATGCTCAGCGGCGGCAGGAAGCGGATCACGTTCCCGTACGTGCCGCAGGTGAGGAGCACGACGCCGGCAGCGTGGGCGGCGGCGGTGACCCGGGCGGTGAGAGCGGCGTCCGGGTTCCCGGTGGCCGGGTCGACCAGCTCGATCGCGACCATGGCGCCGCGGCCGCGCACCTCCGCGACGCGCGGGTCCGCATCCCGGAGCGCACCCAGCTTCTCGAACAGGATGTCGCCGATCCGGCGGGCGCGTGCGGCGAGGTCCTCCTGCTCGTACGTCTCGATGGCGGCCAGCGCGGCGACGCACGCGAGCGGGTTGCCGCCGTACGTGCCGCCGAGGCCGCCGACCTGCGGGGCGTCCATGATCTCGGCGCGTCCGGTGACCGCCGACAGCGGCAGTCCACCGGCGATCCCCTTGGCCGTGACGATGAGGTCGGGCACGATGCCGAAGTGCTCCGAGGCGAACATGGCGCCGGTGCGGGCGAAGCCGGTCTGCACCTCGTCGGCGATGAAGACGACGCCGTTGGCGCTCGCCCAGTCCTGCAGCGCGGGCAGGAAGCCGTCGGCGGGGACGATGAACCCGCCCTCGCCCTGGATCGGCTCGATGATGAGGGCGGCGAGGTTGTCCGCGCCGACCTGCTTCTCGATCATGGTGATCGCGCGCGCGGCAGCCTCCGCGCCGGAGAGCCCGCCGTCTCGAAGCGGGTAGCTGAGCGGCGCGCGGTAGATCTCGGGCGCGAACGGGCCGAAGCCGTTCTTGTACGGCTGGTTCTTGGCCGTCAGCCCCATCGTGAGGTTGGTGCGGCCGTGGTACGCGTGGTCGAACGCGACGACCGCCTGCTTGCCGGTGTAATGGCGGGCGATCTTCACGGCGTTCTCGACCGCCTCGGCGCCGGAGTTGAACAGGGCGCTGCGCTTGGCGAAGTCGCCCGGGGTGAGCCGGTTGAGCGCCTCGGCCACGTCGACATAAGAGTCGTACGGCGCGACCGTGAAGCAGGTGTGCGTGAAGGCGGCGACCTGCGCGGTCACGGCCTCCACCACGCGCGGGGCGGAGTTCCCGACGCCGGTGACCGCGATGCCGGAGCCGAAGTCGATGAGGGAGTTGCCATCCACATCCACCAGCACGCCGCCACCCGCCGCCACCGTGAAGACGGGGATGGTGGTGCCGACGCCGGCTGCGACGGCCTGGGCCTTGCGCTCGGCTCGCTTGCGCGACTCCGGGCCGGGGATGGCGGTGACGAGCCGGCGCTCCTGCGGGAGCGAAGGCCCGCCGACGAGTGCGCCCTCGGGCGTGCCGGGGCGGGCGGCTCCGGCGGTCTCCTGTGCGGTGTCGAGGATGGTCATGTCCCGAATCGTAAGAAGACGGCGCTCCCGAAGGGCTGGACGCATCGTACAATCACAGCGTCGGGGATCGACACCCTGGCAGATGGAGCCTCATGCCCGCGACCCTCACCCAGCTTCTCGCCCGCGGCGAACTGGGCCTGCGCCTGCTCACTCCCCCGGACGCCGGGGCGCTGGATGCCCCCCTCGCCTGGGCGCACAGCTCCGACCTCCCGGATCCGACGCCCTTCCTGTCGCCCGGTCAGGTGCTGCTCGTGACGCAGCCGCCGGAGGATGCTGAGGCGTATGTGCGGCGCCTGGCCGAGCACGGGATCGCCGGGCTCGGGTTCGGGACCGAGGTCGTCCGCGACGGGACGCCCGCCTCCCTGGTGGAGGCGTGCACGAGGTACCGGCTGCCGCTGTTCGAGGTGCCGTACCGGACGCCGTTCATCGCGGTGGTCCGCTTCGTCGCGGACCGGGTGGCGGCCGACGCCTACGCCCGCAGCACCTGGGCACTGCGCGCGTCGCGCGCGATCTCGCTGGCGGCGCTGCGGCCCGACGCCCTGGGCGCCGTGCTCTCCGAGTTGTCGCGTCAGATCGAGCGCCCCGTGGCTCTCGTCGGCGCCGACGGCACGGTCGGGCGCAGCCACCCGGCGGGAGCCCTGGGTGCGCGGGCGCGCCAGGCGCTCATGGTGGCGGCCGACCCGCTGCTGCGGAGCGGCCGCCGGGCGGCGGGCACCGTCGGCACGGATGCCGGGCCGTTCGCCCTGCAGACCCTCGGCGCCGCCGGACGTCTCCGAGGGGTGCTCGCCGTCGGCTCGGAGGGGCTGGACGCGGCGGCCCAGCAGGTGGTCACCGGTGTGGTCGCTCTGGCCGGCCTCGCGCTCGAGCAGTCCCGCGCGGCGGACGCCGCCCGGGAACGGCTGCGCACCGCGGTGTGGCGCGCTCTCCTCGCCGGGAACACCGGAGTCGCCGCCTCCATCGCCGAGCCGGTCCTCGGATCGCTTCCGCCCGCTCCCCTGCGGCTCGCCGTCCTCTCCGGCGCAGCGGTCGCGGCGGGGCTCGACTGGCTCGAGTCGCACTCCGACGCGTTCTTCGCGCGCGACGGAGCGGACCTGGTGGTGCTCGGCGACGACGCGGCGGCCACGGCCCTCGCCGCACGCTTCGACCTCCGCGGCGGACTCTCGGCGCCCACCGGTCTGGAGGCTCTGCCCGCCGCCCTCGGGCAGGCGCAGACCGCCCGCAACCGCGCGTCGGCGGACGACCCGGTGGCCGTGTTCGACGATGTCGCCGCGGCCGGGATGCTGGCGCTCCTGCACACACCGGACGCGCGCGCCGTCGCCCAGACCACCCTCCATCCCCTGGTCGCCGCCGACCCGTCGCTGCCCGGGGTGCTGCGGACCTGGCTGGACGCGGACGGCGTCTACGACGTCGCCGCCCGCCGGCTGGGCGTCCACCGGCACACCCACCGCGCCCGCGTGGCCGATGCTGAGCGCCTGCTCGGCCGCGACCTGTCGACATTCGCCGCCCGCGCCGACCTCTACGCCGCCCTCCGCGCCACCGCCTGATCCCGCCGCCTCGACTCCCTCCCGCCCCACCATCGAGTACGCACAGACTGCACGCTCAGACGGTCGAAAACGTGCAGTCTTCGTGGACTCGATGGTGGGGGGAGGGATGGGGTGCGCGAGAATGGGCGGATGAGCATACCCATCTCCGGAACCCACTTCGGTCTCACCGCGGGCGACTACCATGCGACGATCGCGTCCGTGGGCGCGACACTGCGGACGCTTCAGTTCGACGGGCGGGACCTCGTCGTCCCGTTCGGCGCCGACGAGGTGCGGCCCGCGTTCCGCGGAGCCACCCTCGCGCCCTGGCCGAACCGGGTGGTCGACGGGAAGTACACCTTCGATGGAGTCGAGCAGCAGCTCCCGCTCACGGAGCCCGGCCGGGGGCACGCCCTCCACGGTCTCGCCGCCTGGCTGGACTTCGTGGCCGTCGACCGCGCCGCCGACAGCGTCACCTTCGCGGCGACCATCGAGGCGCAGGCCGGCTATCCGCATCGCGTCGAGGTGACTGTGGCCTTCTCGCTGGATGAGGACGGCCTCCACACCAGCGTCACCGGCACCAATACGGGCACCACCCGGGCGCCGTGGGGCACCGGTCCGCACCCGTACCTGGTCGCCGGCGACGGCCGCGTGGACGACTGGACGCTGACGCTCCCCGCGGACCAGGTGCTCGCGGTGACGGAGGACCGCCTGATCCCCACCGGGCTCGCCGAGGTCACGACCGAGAACGGCGGCGCATGGGACTTCCGCACCCCGCGCGTCATCGGTGACACCTTCATCGACCACGCATTCACGGGGCTCACCCGCACGGCCGATGGCGGTACCACCGTCCGACTGACGGCGCCCCAGGGCACCGGCGTCGAGATGGTGTGGGGTGCTGACTGCCCGTGGGTGCAGATCCACACGGCCGACCAGGCCCCGCCGGAGCTCGACCGGCTCGGCCTCGCCGTGGAGCCGATGACGTGTCCCCCGGACGCCTTCAACTCGGGAACCGACCTCATCGTGCTCGAGCCCGGGGCCGCTGCCACCGCATCCTGGACCATTCGCGCCATCTGACCCTGCGGCGATTCGTCACGAACGTGCGGCACGCCCGGCGGACAACCAGGCGAAGCCGTACGGCCCGAGGGTGCGGCCGTCCCATCCCTCGGCGAGCAGGATCTCCGACCCGTCGACCGGGTCGAGCTCGACGGTCTCGTCCGAGAGGTTGTGGAGCGTGATCAGTCCGTCGCGGCGCAGCGCGAGGACCGACGGCCGGCCGACGTCGAGCGCCTTCCAGCCGTTGGCGTCGGCGTTCCTCTCGTGGCGGAGGCGGCCGATCGTGCGGATCAGCGCGAGCAACGACCCGGGGTCGCTCTCCTGCGCCTGCACGTTCACCGTCCGGTAGCCGTATGGTCCGTCGGTCTGCGCGGGCAGCGTGAGAGGAGATGAGTCGGCCGTCGTGAAGCCGCCCCACCGGGAGTCGACCCACTGCATCGTCGTGCGCGCGGCCCCGCGTCCCTCGACGCTGAGATCGTCGCCCTGGCCGACCTCCTGGCCGGCCAGGAGCAGCGGCACGCCGGGCAGGGCGTAAAGCAGGCTCATTGTCATGCGGAGACGCTGGTCCGGCTGCATCATGGGCGCCCAGGCCCGGCGGATGCCGCGGCCGTAGATCAGCATGTCCGGCTCCGGCGCGAACTCGGCGAACGCCTCCCGCCGTTCGTCGTCGCTCAGCTGCTGCAGGTCGATCTCGTCCGCGTTGTGGAGGAAGTTGAGCCGGGAATCGGGAGGGATGGTGTCGTCGAGCCGGCGCAGCGCATCCACGATCGGCTGCGCCTCACTGCGGGTGAGCGCGAGGATCACCGCGTTGTTGAGCGTGAAGTCGATGACCGCTTCGAAGCGGCCCCGCTCGACCAGGGATGCCATCAGCTCCGGCGACTCGTCCGCCTCGGCGATGAGCGCGACGTCCTGCCGCACCTCGCGGAGCCGTGCGCGCAGCCGGTCGAAGAACGCGCCGTCCTCCACATCCGTGTCCGGCCGGCCCTTCCCCTGCACCAGGAGGAGCGCTGCGTCGATGCGGAAGCCGTCGACGCCGACCTCCAGCCAGAAGGTGAGCACGCGCACGATCTCCTCGAAGACATCCGGATCGGTCGCGTTGAGGTCCGGCTGGAACGCATAGAACTGGTGGTGGTAGTAGCGGCCCGCCCGCTCGTCGTACTGCCACACGCTGTCGTCCTCGCCCGGGAACATGGGATGGTCGCCCGGCTCGATCGAGTCGTCGTCGCTCCACACGAAGAACCGGCCCGCCTGCCCGCGCGAGTCCTCTCGCGCGGCCAGGAACCACTCATGCCGATCGGAGGTGTGGTGCAGGACGGCGTCGATCAGGACGCGCATCCCGAGCTCGTGCGCCCGGTCGAGGAGGGCGCGCAGCCCATCCACGTCTCCGAAGCGCGGGTCGATGGCGAGGTGGTCGTCGACGTCGTACCCGTTGTCCCTCCGGGCGCTCGGATAGAACGGCAGCAGCCAGATCCACGTCACGCCGAGCGAGGCGACGTGATCGAGGTGCCGCATGGCCCCGGCGAAGTCGCCGAAGCCGTCCCCGTCGCCGTCCGCGAAACGGGACAGGTCGAGCCCGTACATGAGCTCGCCCGGGTCTCCCGCCCAGTTCGCCCAGCCTTCCTGGTTCGTCGAAGTATCCACGCTCCCACTAATACCCTCGGGCGATCCATGCCGGTCCAGGCTCCGCTCACGCGGGCGGCGCCGCCGCCCTCGCATATCTCACCGACTGAAGTCGAGGAGCTGCTGCTGGAATCGGGCGTAGGAGGTCGCGGACGGCGGTTCGCGGCCGTCCCGGACCGCAGTCGCCGCGCCCACCGCCGCGTCGATCGCCACGCGGTACGGCAGCGAGCCGG
>JBQCCO010000301.1:0-8419 GCA_051962155.1 Leifsonia sp.
GTGGGGGCCTCGGTGGTTGGCCCCGGGCGGTTGGGTACGGGGGCGTCCGGTTCGGCGCTGGGGTACGGGGGAATCGGGTTGGGGGGGGGGGTTCTGCGGCCGCGGGGGGCGCGGGGGGGGCCGGGGCGGCCGGGGCGGCGCGCCGCGATGACGGGGTGCGCGCCCGTGTGCCCCTGGCGTTCCGCTGCGATGGCCAGGATGCGCGAACGTTGCGCGTACCAGCCGATCACGAGCAGCGGGATGATGATGATGAGCGAGGCGACCGTCCACGTCCCGGTGGGGTAGTCGAACGCCATCAGCACGAGCACCGCCACGAGGAACGCGAGGGTCAGTCAGGCGGTGAACGGCGCACCGAACAGCCGGAACGAGGGACGCGTGTACACGCCGCGGAGCGCCCAGCGCCGCAGTTGCATCTGGCAGAGGACGATCATCCCCCAGCTGGTGACGATGCCGAGGGACGCGACGTTCAGCACGATGTTGAACGCCTGCTCCGGCACGATCAGGTTGAGGAAGACGCCGAGCACGCCGATCGCAGCGGTCAGCAGGATGCCGCCGTACGGGACGCCGCGCGTGTTCATCCTCGCGGTGAATCGCGGCGACGCTCCCGTCTGCGCCATCGAGTGCAGGATGCGGCCGGTCGAGTACATCCCGGCATTCAGGCTGGAGAGCGCGGCGGTGAGCACGACGAAGTTCATGATCGAGCCGATGATCGCGCTCAGCTCGGGTCCGCCGAGGTGGCTGAAGAAGGTGACGAACGGGCTCTGGTCGGCGCTGTAAGCGCTCGCCGGGAGCAGCAGCGCGAGCAGCAGCACCGAGCCGCAGTAGAACACCGCGATGCGGACCACGACGCTGTTGATCGCCCGCGGCATGATCTTCTCGGGATTCTCGGTCTCACCGGCGGCCGTGCCCACCAGCTCGACGCCGGCGTAGGCGAAGACGACGCCCTGCACGAGCACGATCGCCATGGCGATGGTGGCGACGCCGTGGGGCAGCAGCCAGCCGTTCTGCGAGAGCATCGCGATGCCGGTCGGGCCGACATCGGTCGGCCAGCCGGCCGCCAGGACGATGATCCCGACGACGAGGAACGCGACCAGCGCCCCGACCTTGATCAGGGCGAACCAGAACTCCATCTCACCGAACACCCTCACCGAGATGAGGTTGAGGCTCACCACCACGACGAGCGCGATCAGGGCGAGCAGCCACTGCGGGACGCTGGAGAACAGGCTCCAGTACTTCACGTACAGCGCCACGGCCGTGGAGTCGACGATCGCCGTCATCGCCCAGTTGAGGAAGTACATCCATCCGGCGACGTAGGCCATCTTCTCGCCGTAGAACTCCCGCGCGTACGACACGAACGAGCCGGACGACGGCCGGTGCAGCACGAGCTCGCCGAGCGCGCGCAGCACCAGGAATGCGAAGAAGCCGCACACCGCGTAGACGATCACCAGCAGGGGGCCGCCATCGTGCAGACGGCCGCCGGCGCCGAGGAACAGGCCGGTGCCGATCGCGCCGCCGATGGCGATCATCTGCAGCTGCCGGGACGAGAGCGACTTGTGGTAGCCCTCCTGCTCGCTGGAGAAGTCCTGGACGGCCTGACTCACATCGCCCAGGTGCTCCCGGGGATTCTCGAGTTCGTCTGCCGGGTCGTGCGGTGTGCTCATGGATCCCCTCCGTCTGCTCCAGCGACCCACAGTACCGGCTGGGCCGGGTCGAGAGCGAGGTCAGCTGATGGCGAGCATCGCCGCGGCCACGACCGCGAGCGCCAGCCCGACCCACTGCACGGGCGCCACCCGCTCTCGCAGCACGACGGCCGCCAGCAGGATGGTTCCCGCCGGATAGAGGCCGACCAGGACGGAGATGGTGGTCAGCTCGCCGAGCCTCAAACCGAGCAGGATGAGGACGTTCGCGGAGGCGTCGATGGCACCCCCGGCGATCGCGATGCCCACGCCGAGGCGTTCGAGCTGGCCGGGCGCATCCACGCGGGCTGCCGCCTCCACTCGGGCCTGCGCGTCGCCCGGGAGGAGCGCATCCACTCGGTCGCGTTCGGCTCTCTGACGCACCCGGACGCCGCGCCGGGACGTCAGCACCAGCAGGGCTACCGCGGTCCACATCACCGTGCCGTTCACCGCGCGGTTGGCGATCAGCGGCACGACGCCGGAGTCCCTCGGCGTCTGGTCGAGCAGGATGAGGAACACGCCGAGCATCGCGCCGGCGCCCACGGCCATGAGCACCGCACGACCGCTCGGCCGCACGGCGCCCTTCTCGGGGACGAACCCGACGAGCACCACGGCGACGAGCGCGAGCCCGAGCGCGAGGGAGCCCACGAGCCCGAACCGGTCGCCCCCGACGAGTCCCCACACCATCGGCACGACGGCGGAGACCAGCGCGGTGAGCGGCGAGAGGATGCTCATCGGGCCGATCGCGAGGCATCCGTACAGGAGGCCGATGGCGACCGATCCCGCCAATCCGGACAGGGCGCCCCAGCCGAGCGCCGGAACCGACCAGGTGCCGCCCACGAAGGGCAGCGCGACCAGAAGGAGGACGAGTCCGCTGACCGCGCCGACCGCGGTGGTGCGCATCGGGCCGATGCGCCGCGACGCCACGCCGCCCAGGAAATCGGCGGATCCGTAGACGATGGCGCTGAGCAGCCCGAGGACCGCCGGCATCAGCTCCCGGCCAGGCGATAGGTGTGCAGCACCGCGCCGGAGCTGAAGCGGTCCAGCTGGGTGAGCTCGAACGTCCACTTCTCGCGGTCGTCGGGGAAGATCCGGGTGCCGCCGCCGATCGTGACCGGGTAGACCAGCAGACGCAGCTCGTCGACGAGCCCCCAGACCAGCAGCGACCGGACGAGGGAGGCGCTGCCCGCGACGAGGATCGGGCCGCCGTCGCCCTCCTTGAGCGTGCCGATGCCGGCGCGGACGGGATGCTCCACGGCGGTCGCGTTCCACTCCAGCTCACGCGGCCGGGAGGTGGCGACGACCTTGGGCATGGCGTTCATCTTCTCGGCGAACTCGCCCTCGCGCGGCGGCCAGGCCTCCGCGAACTGCTCATACGTGCGTCGGCCAAGAAGCAACGACTCGGCCTCGAGCACCTCCCGCAGCTTGAAGGCGCGGAGGTCGTCGGAGCTGAACGGGATCGTCCATCCGGAGTGCCGGTGCGTCGGCTCGCCGCCGGGTGCCTCCACGACACCATCGAGGGTCATGAACTCGGTCACGATCAGCCGGCGCATGTGGGCGATGGTACCCGAGTGAGGGTTCGACGGGGAGTTATCCACAGATCGCATCCGCCCGGGCCGACCGTCAGACGCCGCGGATACGATCGAGGAATGAGTTTCACCGACGGCTGGATCCCCGGCGACCCGGCCTCCGACGACCGGGTGCCCGACGACCGGGATGCGCCTCCTCTCGACGAGGAGCCGCCGCTGCCCGAGTTCGACGACCCGTACGCCGGTGAGGCGTGGCCCGCCACGGCAGGGGCCGGGACTGCGGCGGCGGCCGGTCGCCCGGTATCGGCGCCGGCGGTCGTCCGGGCGACTCCGCCACGGTTCGGGTCCGCCGCTGAAGCACTGCGCACGGTCTTCGGGTACGACGGGTTCCGCGGGCAGCAGCAGGCGATCATCGAACGCGTCGCCGCGGGTGGCGACGCCGTGGTCCTGATGCCCACCGGCGGCGGAAAGAGCCTCTGCTACCAGATCCCGTCGCTGCTGCGTGAGGGCACCGGCGTCGTCGTCTCTCCGCTCATCGCGCTGATGCAGGACCAGGTGGATGCGCTCACGGCGGTCGGCGTCCGTGCCGCGTTCCTGAACTCGACGCAGGACGGCTTCGCCCGGGCGGCGGTCGAACGTGCCTACCTCGGCGGAGAGCTCGACCTGCTCTACGTGGCTCCGGAGCGCCTGTCGTCCGAGGCGACCAAGCGCTTCCTCGAGCGCGGCCGCATCGCGCTGTTCGCGATCGACGAGGCGCACTGCGTGTCGCAGTGGGGGCACGATTTCCGCCCGGACTACCTCATGCTCTCCGAGCTGGCCGACCGCTGGCCCGGCGTACCGCGCATCGCCCTCACCGCGACGGCGACCGACGCGACGCATCGCGAGATCACGTCCCGCCTCCGGCTCGAGCAGGCGGAGCATTTCGTCGCCGACTTCGACCGCCCCAACATCCAGTACCGCATCGTGCCGAAGGTGGAGCCCCGCAAACAGCTGCTCGACTTCATCACCGCAGAGCATGCGGGCGACGCTGGGATCGTGTACGCGCTGTCCCGGGCGTCGGTCGAGAAGACGGCGGAGTTCCTGTCGTCGCGCGGTCTGACGGCTCTGCCGTACCACGCGGGTCTCGAGGCGTCCCAGCGGGCGGCGACGCAGTCGCGGTTCCTGCGCGAGGAGGGCGTGATCGTCGTCGCGACCATCGCGTTCGGCATGGGCATCGACAAGCCCGACGTGCGCTTCGTGGCCCACATCGACCTGCCCAAGTCGGTCGAGGGGTACTACCAAGAGACCGGCCGGGCCGGCCGCGACGGCCTCCCCTCGACCGCCTGGCTCGCCTACGGCCTGCAAGACGTGGTGCAGCAGCGGCGCATGATCGACGACTCCCCGGGCGACCTGGCGCACCGCAGACGCCTGACGCAGCACCTGGATGCGATGCTCGCCCTGTGCGAGACCGTCCAGTGCCGGCGGGTGAACCTGCTCGGATACTTCGGGCAGACCTCGCGCCCGTGCGGCAACTGCGACACCTGCCTGACGCCGCCGGAGAGCTGGGACGGGACGGTCCCGGCACAAAAGCTGCTCTCGACCGTCGTGCGCCTCCACCGGGAGCGCAATCAGCGGTTCGGCGCCGGGCACCTGATCGACATCCTCCGCGGCAAGCGCACGCCGCGCGTCGAGCAGTACGGCCATGACCGCCTGTCCACCTGGGCCATCGGCGACGACCTCAGCGACAGCCAGTGGCGCGGCGTCGTCCGGCAGCTCATCGCCGGAGAGCTGCTCAAGCCCGAGGGGGAGTACGGCGTGCTGACGTTGACGCCCGGCGGCGCCGAGGTGCTCGCGGGCGGCCGGACCGTGGTCCTCCGCCGCGAGCCGGACCGGCCCGAGCGAGCGCCCCGCGCGTCGCGCAACGCGGCGGCGACGGCCGATCTGTCGGCCGCCGACCAGCCGCTGTTCGAGGCGCTCCGATCGTGGCGGGCGGGTCAAGCTCGCGAGCAGGGCGTCCCCGCCTATATCGTCTTCGGCGATGCGACCCTCCGCGCGGTCGCCGCCGCCCGCCCGGCGTCGCTGGCCGACCTCGACGGCATCAGCGGCATCGGCGCGAAGAAGCGCGAGGTCTACGGCGAGGCGCTGCTCTCCGTCGTCGCCGGTGCCGACGCCGCAGCGCCCGCCTGACCGGCGCCTCCAGTACGGCCGGACTCGCCGCTCCGATCCCGTCCGGTCGTTGCCACGCGCCGTACCCCCGTCCGGCCGTTCCCGCCCGCCCATCGCATCCGGCCGACCTCGTCGTCCGCGCCTGTCCGATTCGCGCTCGCGCTGCGCGCCTGACCGGCCGACCTCGTCGTTCCCCCTTGCGCGGTGCCCGAGGGGGAGTATCGTCCGTCGTTCCATCGGGCGACCAGGGAATTCCTTCCGGCCGCCCGACGTTATGACATTGAATGATTACTGCGCGATCTCGGAGGAGGAAGTAGCAGATGGCACGAATGATCGAAGAGCTGGAGGATGAGACCGGCGCGGTCATCAAGTACAAGCGTCACGCGAACGGCCGGGGACTGGTGTCCCCGACGGCGCGGGTGGCCGAGTCGGCGTACATCGAGCCGACGGCCTACGTGGAGGCCGACGCACGGGTCGGGATGGACGCCTACGTCGGCGCAGGAAGCTGGATCGACAAGGGCGCCACGGTGGGCGACCGTACCTTCGTGGGCGCGAACGTCCACGTCGGGGCCGGATGCCTTGTGGGCAGCGGAGTGAAGATCGGCAGTGGCTCCAAGCTGGGCGAGAACGCCATGGTCGGCAACGGCGCGCGCCTCGAGCGCGACTCGCACGTCCCGGCCGGCGCTGTCATCGAGCTGAAGGGCGCCGCCGCCGCCCGAGCGGCACTGGCGACGCCGCTGCGCGCCCCGCGCCCCCAACAGCGCGCATCCCGCCGCGCCGCCTGACCCCGCGGGCTCCATCCCCAGCATCGACTACACACAGACTGCACGCGACACGCCGACGTCGCGTGCAGTCTTCGTGTACTCGGCGAGGGGCCGTGGGCGATGGGCGATAGGCAGCGAGCGATAGGCAGCAAGCGGTGCGACGGGTTGTGCATGGTGTCACGCGCGAGGAGGGTGGATTTGGAGGTTCCCAACAAGAGCGGGGTCCGGCGTGCCCGGCTCGCTTTGTAGGCCGGGCACCGACGTTTTCGCCGTTGCCGCTGGCCGGTCGTAGCGTGGCGGCATCCCGCGATCTTCCTAGAGGAGAAGTCATGGTCGACACTGCCGAACGCGTCCCGAGCGCCACCCCCGCATCCACTTCCGCCGGCCCAGCCGCGCCCTCGACGCTCACGGAGCCCACGGCCCCGCCCGCCGGCGTAGCGCCGCGGGTCGACGTCGAGGCGCTCGGCCGCCAGCTGCTCGGCCACTGGGCCGAGGCGCGGCTCGCCTCCCGGGAGGTCTCGAAGCGTCCGGAGATGCAGAAGCAGGAAGGCCTCTCGGTCGCCGACCACCGCGCGCGCGTCTTCGGGCAGCTGAAGCTCCTGGTCGAGAACGGTCAGGTCCACCGGGCCTTCCCGAAGTCCCTGGGCGGCTTGGAGGATCACGGCGGCAACATCGCGGCGTTCGAGGAGCTCGTGGCGGCCGACCCGTCCCTGCAGATCAAGTCGGGGGTGCAGTGGGGCCTGTTCGGCGCCGCCGTCCTGCACCTCGGCACGGAACGCCACCACCAGAAGTACCTCCCCGGCATCATGTCGCTGGAGGTCCCCGGCGCGTTCGCGATGACCGAGACCGGCCACGGTTCGGACGTCGCCAGTATCGCCACGACGGCGACGTACGACGCGGAGACGCAGGAGTTCGTCCTCGACACTCCGTTCCGCGGGGCGTGGAAGGACTACCTCGGAAACGCGGCAGTGGATGCGACCGCCGCCGTCGTCTTCGCGCAGCTGATCGCCGGCAACGTCAATCACGGCGTCCACGCGTTCTACGTGCCGATCCGCGACGAGAACGGCGACTTCCTTCCCGGTATCGGCGGCGAGGACGACGGCCAGAAGGGCGGACTGAACGGCATCGACAACGGTCGTCTGCACTTCACCGGGGTCCGCATCCCGCGCACCGACCTGCTCAACCGCTACGGGGATGTGGCCGAGGACGGCACGTACAGCTCGCCCATCCAGAGCCCCGGCCGCCGCTTCTTCACGATGCTCGGGACGCTCGTGCAGGGCCGTGTCTCGCTCGACGGCTCCGCCACCATCGGCGCGAAGCTGGGCCTCGCCATCGCGATCACGTACGCGGACCAGCGCCGGCAGTTCACCGCGGGCAGCGATACCGACGAGGAGGTGCTGCTGGACTACCAGCGGCACCAGCGCCGGCTGCTCCCGCTGCTCGCCACGACGTACGCGGCGAGCTTCGCGCACGAGGTCTTCCTGCACAAGTTCGACGATGTCTTCAGCGGCGTCGCCGACACGGACACCGACCGCCAGGACCTGGAGACCATCGCCGCGGCGCTCAAGCCGCTGAGCACCTGGCATGCGCTCGACACCCTGCAGGAGGCGCGCGAGGCGTGCGGCGGCGCGGGCTTCCTCACCGAGAACCGCCTCACGTCGCTCCGGCAGGACCTGGACATCTGGGTCACGTTCGAAGGCGACAACAACGTCCTGCTGCAGCTGGTCGCGAAGCGGCTGCTCACCGACTTCAGCCGCAAGTTCGCGAAGGCGGACGCCGGCGCGATGGCCCGCTACGTCGTCACGCAGGCGGCGGGCCGGGCCTACCACGGCTCCGGTTTGCGCAGCGTCGCCCAGACGGTCCGCGACTTCGGCTCGACCGCCCGCTCGGTGAACTGGCTGCAGGAGCCCGCGACGCAGCGCGAGCTGCTCACCGACCGGGTGGAGACGATGATCGGCCAGATCGCCGGCCGCCTGCGCCCCGCCTCCAAGCTGGGCAAGAAGGCCGCAGCCGACCTGTTCAACGCGCAGCAGAACGAGCTCATCGAGGCCGCCCGCGCCCACGGCGAGCTGCTGCAGTGGGAGGCGTTCACGGAGGCGCTGGAGCACACCGAGGACGCCGGCACCCGCCAGGTGCTCACCTGGCTCCGCGACCTCTTCGGCTTCGGCCTGATCGAGAAGCACCTCGCCTGGTACCTGATGAACGGCCGGCTCTCGCCGCAGCGCGCACAGGCGGTCACGGCGTACATCGACCGGCTGCTCAGCCGCATCCGCCCCCACGCGGTCGACCTGGTCGACGCCTTCGG
>JBQCCO010000302.1:0-4383 GCA_051962155.1 Leifsonia sp.
GTCCCCGGCCAGGATCACCTTCCGGCATGTGCTGCCGGCGAGCCTGAACACCGCGATCGTCGCGCTCGGCCTGCGGATCGGAGAGCTGTTGGGCGGGGCGATCGTGATCGAAGCGATCTTCTCCCGCTCGGGTCTGGGACAACTCGCCGTTCAGGCGGTCAACTCCCGCGACTACTTCCTCGTACAAGCACTGGTGATCGGCGCCGTCATGATCGCCGTCCTATCCCAGCTGACCTCCGAGCTGGTCACTGCCGCAGTGGACCCGCGCGTTCGATTGGATGGATGACATGTCGGTCGCCCTCGCCGCCGTCAGGCGCAAGAACATCAACCCGACCCTGCGTCGGTACCTCCAGGCTCTGCGCTTCCCGCGAGGCATCGGCGGGCTGATCCTGCTGGTCATCCTTGTGGCCTCCGCCCTGCTCGCTCCGCTCCTCTTCCCCGGCGGATACGACCAGCAGACCTCGGACTCCCTGCAGGGGCTCTCGCTCGCGCATCCGTTCGGGACAGACGAATTGGGCCGGGACATCTTCGCCCGATCCCTGTTCGGGTTGCGTACCGACCTCAGCATCATCGTGGTCGCGGTTCCCCTGGGCATGGTGACGGGAACGGTGATCGGCATGCTCGGGGCGCTGTCGCCGCTCGCCGGCAACATCTTCCAGCGAGTGCTCGACGTCATCCTGGGCTTCCCCGGGATCATCCTCGGCGTCTGCGTGGTGCTGGTCATGGGTGCGGGGTGGGCCTCGCTCGTCGTCGCCATCGCGATCAGCTCCCTGCCGACCTTCGGCCGACTGTCGCGGGCGGCGATGCTGAGCCAGTCGCAACGGGAGTATGTGATCGCCGCCCGGACTCTGGGGGTGAGTCGTGCGACCATCATCACCCGCCATATCCTCCCCAACGCGATCGACCCGATCCTGGTCGCCGGCACGGTCTTCGTCGTCGCGGCGATCTTCATCGAGGCCGGGTTGAGCATCATCGGCCTGGGCATCCAGCCGCCGCAGCCATCCCTCGGATCGCTGTTGAACAGCGCAACCCGGTTCATCTCGCAGTCCCCGACCTATATCGTCGGGCCGACCGTGGTGCTGTTCCTTCTCGCACTCTCCTTCAGCTTGATCTCTGACGCTCTGAACAGATCGGTGAACCGCCCATGACCTCACTTTCTTCAGATCCGCTGCTCACGGTGAGGGATCTCGTCACCGTCTTCCGGACGCCGACCGGCATCGTCACCGCCGTCGACCAGGTGTCCTTCCAGGTCGCGCCCGGCGAGATCGTCGGAATCGTCGGCGAGTCCGGGTCCGGGAAGTCCGTCACCTCCCGGTCCGTCATGAGAATGGTGCACGAACCCGGATCGATCGAATCGGGAAGTGTGACCCTCCGTGGCCGCGACCTCCTGACCCTCTCCGAGAAGGAGATGCGAAAGGTGCGGGGAAGCGAGATCGCGATGATCTTCCAAGACCCGCAAGCCGCGCTGAACCCGGTCATCAAGATCGGCGAGCAGATCGAGGAGACCTTGCGTATCCACGGCGCACGGCGCGAGGAGGCGAGGTCGCGCTCGCTGGAACTTCTGGCGCAGGTGGGGATCCCCGAACCCGAGCGTGCGGCCGAGCGCTACCAGCACGAATTCTCCGGCGGGATGCGTCAGCGCGTGGTCATCGCCATCGCGTTGGCGAACCGGCCCAGCCTCCTCATCGCCGACGAGCCCACGACCGCCCTGGATGTGACCATCCAGGCCCAGATCCTAGCCCTGCTCCGCAAGCTGCGGGACGAACTCGGCATCGCGATCATCTTCATCACCCACGACATGGGGGTCGTTTCCGAGATCTGCGACCGCGTCGAGGTGATGTACAAAGGCAAGATCGTGGAGGAAGGCCCTGTCGCGCAGATCCTGTCCCGCCCTGCGCATCCCTACACGATCAGCCTCATGAAGGCCGTACCGAGCATCGACGCGCCGCTGCGCGAACCGTACGTTGGGGCCGCTTCGGACACAGGTGCGGACACGCCCGCGCTCGAGCTCACGGACGTGCGCACCGATGTGCTCGCCGGCCGGCGGGGACTCATCCGTAAGAAGAAGCCCTTCTACGCCGTCGACGGCGTCTCGCTGCAGGTCCACCACGGAGAGACTCTCGCCCTCGTCGGCGAGTCCGGCTGCGGGAAGTCGACTCTGTCGCGCACGATCGTGGGCATCAACCCGGTGGCCAGCGGCCGCATCCTCATCAACGGGCAGGATGTCACGGAGCCCACCGCGGCCAACCGGAAGGCGACCATCCACGGCGTCCAGTACGTCTTCCAAGACCCGTACTCGTCGCTCAATCCCCGTCGCACGGCCGGCCAGTCCCTCCAAGAGGCGCTACGGGTCGCCGGCGTGCCCCCGCGGCAGATCACCGACCGGGCAGTGGCACTGCTCGAACAGGTCGGACTCGGCGCCCAGTACCTGGACCGCTACCCCTACGCCTTCTCCGGCGGCCAACGTCAGCGCATCGGCATCGCCCGAGCGCTGGCAGGGCAGGCCGACGTGCTCATCCTCGACGAACCCGTCTCGGCGCTCGATGTGTCGATCCAGGCCGAGATCCTGGCGCTGCTGACCCAGATCCAGCACGACACCAACCTCGGCTACCTCTTCATCTCCCACGACCTGACGGTCGTACGCGAGATCAGCCACCGTGTCGCCGTGATGAACCGCGGAAAGATCGTCGAGTCGGGCACGACGGAGCAGATCTTCGATCATCCCCAGGAGCAGTACACCCGCACCTTGCTCGCATCCACACCGAAGCTGGTCAGCGCCGTATGACATATCCCCGATCCGACGAATCCGCCTACGATCGGCCGGGCCGCGCGACCCGCCCGCGCGGTGATGCCCGCCGCCGGCAGATCCTGGACGCCGCAGTCAACCTCTTCGCCGCACGGGGCTTCAACGACGTCGGTATCGCCGAGATCGCCAACGCGGTGGGCATCACGCAGGCGGGCCTGTTGCACCACTATCCGACCAAGGCGGCGCTGCTCCTCGCGGTCCTCCAGGAGCGCGAGAACCGAGTGGCCGCAGAGCAGGCGCGCCGGCAGGCCGAGACCGGCGATTTCATCGCGGCGTTCCTGCACATCCTCCGGGGCAACGAGAAGGGCCCGGGACTCGTCCAGCTGTTCGCCGTCCTTTCCGCCGAGAGCCTCTCGGCCACCCATCCCGGCCACGAGTGGTTCGTGGAGCGGTACGAGACGGTCATCGCCGACGCCGCGCGCGACCTCTCCGAGATGATCGACGAGTCGAAGCTGCCGCCCGGCGTCACGGTCGAGACCATCGCGCGGTGGCTGCACGGTCTCGCCGACGGCCTGCGAATCCAATGGCTTCTGGATCCCAGCGCGCTCAACCGGCACGAGACGGTCGCCCAGTTCGCCGAACTTCTCCGCCCCTATCTCAAGCGACAGGAAACACAATGGAACGACCCAACATCGTCCTGATACTGGCGGACGACCTCGGATTCTCGGACTTGGGATGCTACGGCGGCGAACTCCACACACCGAACCTGGACAGGCTCGGACGCGCGGGCGTCCGGATGTCCCAGTTCTACAACACCGCCCGGTGCAGCCCCTCGCGAGCGTCGTTGCTCACGGGTAAGCACCCGCACCAGACGGGGGTGGGTGTGCTCACCCGCCCGGATCTGCCCCACGGGTATGCCGGGCAGCTCTCGCCGGAATATCCCACGATCGCAGAGCTGCTCTCCCGGGGCGGATGGCGCACCTGGATCAGCGGGAAGTGGCATCTCGCCGCCGACACCCTCGAGGCGAACGACGCCTGGCCGACGCGGCGGGGCTTCGAAAGGTTCTTCGGGACACTCGCCGGCTGCAGCAGCTACTTCGACCCGCAGACCCTGACCCGCGGCGAAGCGCCGGCGGCGGACGCCAACTCCCCGGACTTCTATTACACCGACGCCATCAGTCGCGAAGCCGCCTCCTGGATCGATCAGCAGTCCGCCTAGAGGGAGCAGGATCCGTTCTTCCTCTATCTCGCCTATACGGCACCGCATTGGCCTCTGCATGCCCGCGAGGAGGACATCTCGGCGAACCGCGGGCTCTTCGACTCGGGCTGGGACCACCTGCGCGAGCGACGTCTCGCCGGATTGGTCGACGAGGAGCTGCTGGAACCGGGCACCCGCCTGAGCGATCGCGATCCGAGTCAGGCGGCGTGGGGCGATACGCCGGACAAGGACTGGGAAGTGCGGCGGATGGAGGTGTACGCAGCACAAGTCGAGGCCATGGACCGGGGTGTCGGCGAGGTCATGGCCGCGCTGGCGCGTGCCGGCCGGCTGGACAACACCCTGATCGTCTTCCTCGCCGACAACGGGGCTTCCGCAGAGGAACTGCCGATCGGCGAACTCGAGGACTTCGTCGGCAAGG
>JBQCCO010000303.1:0-10394 GCA_051962155.1 Leifsonia sp.
CGCCCTGGAAGACCTGGATCGCGACGGACGGCTGGTTGTCGTCGGCCGTGGTGAAGGTCTCGCTGCGCTTGGTCGGGATGGCCGTGTTGCGCTCGATGAGCTTGGTCATGATCCCGCCCTTGGTCTCGATGCCGAGGGACAACGGGGTGACGTCGATGAGGAGGACGTCCTTGCGCTCGCCCTTCAGGACACCGGCCTGCAGGGCGGCGCCGACGGCGACGACCTCGTCCGGGTTGACGCCCTTGTTGGGCTCCTTGCCACCGGTCTCCTGCTTCACGAGCTCGGAGACGGCCGGCATGCGGGTCGAGCCGCCGACGAGCACCACGTGCGCGATGTCGGAGACCTTGATGCCGGCCTCGCGGATGACGTCCTGGAAGGGCTTCTTGGTGCGGTCCAGCAGGTCGCTGGTCATCTGCTCGAACTGGGCGCGGCTGAGCGTCTCGTCGAGGTTGGCCGGGCCGTTCTCGGTCAGCGAGAGGTAGGGCAGCTGGATGCTGGTCGACATGCTCGACGACAGCTCCTTCTTGGCCTGCTCAGCGGCCTCCTTCAGGCGCTGCAGGGCGATCTTGTCCTAGGAGACGTCGACTCCCTTGCTGTCCTTGAACCGCTTGATCAGCCAGTCCACGACACGCTGGTCCCAGTCGTCGCCGCCGAGGCGGTTGTCGCCGGCCGTAGCACGCACCTGGATGGTGGAGAAGTCGTCGTCCTTGCCCACCTCGAGCAGAGAGACGTCGAAGGTGCCGCCACCGAGGTCGAAGACGAGGATGAGCTCGTCCTCCTTGCCCTTGTCGAGGCCGTAGGCGAGCGCTGCGGCGGTGGGCTCGTTGATGATGCGGAGGACGTTGAGGCCCGCGATCTCACCGGCCTCCTTGGTGGCCTGGCGCTCGGCGTCGTTGAAGTACGCGGGAACCGTGATGACCGCGTCGGTGACCGTGTCGCCGAGGTACTGCTCCGCGTCGCGCTTCAGCTTCTGCAGGATGCGGGCCGAGATCTCCTGGGCGGTGTACTTCTTGCCGTCGATCTCCTGGGTCCAGGTGGTGCCCATGTGGCGCTTCACCGACGAGATCGTGCGGTCGACGTTGGTCACCGCCTGGCGCTTGGCGGTCTCGCCGACGAGGACCTCGCCGTCTTTGGTGAAGGCGACCACCGAGGGGGTGGTGCGGAAGCCCTCCGCGTTCGCGATGACCGTGGGCTCGCCGCCCTCGAGCACCGAGACGACGGAGTTCGTGGTTCCGAGGTCGATACCTACTGCACGTGACATGTGTGCTTCTCTCCTTTGTTGCTGGCTGGATGCCGTGAAAGTCTGCGGTCAAGACTTGAGCCTCGACGACTCAAGACTGTCATCCACGCGGGATGGTGTCAAGACGTCGGACCTCAAACTTGAGTACACCTGACTCAACTTTGGAGGATGGGCCGGTATTCCCTCCGGGCGATGGCCCGGACATCCGGAGCGCTGCACGGGTCGCGATTCACACCGGCCGCACAAGCACCGTCGCTAGCGTCGGGTCCATGGAAACGGACCCCGTCGCCGCCCCGCTCCTCTCGACCCGCGCCATCGAGGCCCTGCAGAGCATCGACCCCGCCACGTTGAGCGAGGTGCAGGCGTTCCGGGACGATTTCGCGCGGTTCATCATGCCGTACAAGTTCGGCATCGACGAGATCTCGACCAAGGTGAGCATCCTGCGCGAGGAGTTCGCCGAACTGCACGACTACAACCCGATCGAGCACATCGCCAGCCGTCTCAAGTCGCCCGAGAGCATCGAGCAGAAGGTGATCCGGAAGAACTGCGAGCCGAGCTTCGACGCCATCCGCGAGGCGATCACCGACATCGCCGGCATCCGCATCGTCTGCAGCTTCGTGTCGGACGTCTACCGCGTGTTCGACCTGCTCACCGCCCAGGAGGATGTACGGGTGCTGCGCCTCAAGGACTACATCGCGCATCCGAAGCCCAACGGGTACAAGAGCCTCCACGTCACCGTCGAGGTGCCGGTGTTCCTCAGCGACGGGCCGGTGCTCGTGCCGGTCGAGATCCAGCTGCGGACGGTCGCCATGGACTTCTGGGCGAGCCTCGAGCACAAGATCTACTACAAGTATGACGGGGAGGTGCCCGCGGGCCTGCTGCGCGATCTGACGGCGGCCGCGGTGACGGCGAACCAGCTCGACGTCACCATGGAGAACCTGCACCGGCAGGTACGCGGTGACGACCACAGCGGGACCGTGTACAGCCTCCCTGCTGCTCGCTGAGCCGGGCGCGGGGCCTGGCCCGCTCTGCCCGCCCGCTCCGGCCCTCCGCCCCTCCGTCTCGCCGTCCCTCCGTGCGTTCGTCCCTCCGTCCTTCGCCGAGGTGCTCGTTGTTGCAGAGCGGTCCGGCGTGTCGGGTGCAACAACGAGCACTTCGGCGAAGAAGTTGGGGGGTGACGGGTAGTGCGTACCTAGAGCGAGGACATAACGGGCGACGGGGCGGGTCAGTAGCCGACGACGCCGGTGAAGTCGGGGGAGCCGTCCGGGCGCGCCGGGAGCGGTGTTCCGTTGATGTAGCGAGGCCATTCGAGGCGGAGTCCGCCCTGAGCGTCGAGGCGCGGGTAGGGGGAAACGGACGGAGCCGAGGGATCGGCTCCGGTGGCTGCCGGCGCGGACGATGAATATACGGACGGGCCGGGCGACCGGGAGGGCTCGAACGGAGCCTGGCCCGGGAAGGTGCCCGCAGGATCCGCCGCGAAGGGCGCAGGCGTCTGAGCGAAGGGCGTAGGCTGCGGCGCGAATCCCCCAGGCTGGGGCGCGAAGGCCGCAGGCTGCGGAGCGAAGGCCGCGGGCGGCGGCGCGAATCCCGCAGGCTGCGGCGCGAAGGGCGCGGGATGCTGGCGCTTGGGCCCGAAGAGCGAGTACGTGAGCGGGATGAGGACCGTGCCGAGCGCATCCAGAATCGCCACCACCGCCACCAGGCGCCAGTACGTCTCGCCGAAGTCCACGCGGGTCCAGATGAGGGGCAGCGACAGGCCCGCGGTGAGGAGTCCGACGAGCACGAGGGTGGCAACGGTCACCTTGCTCATGAGGGGGCCGGTGAACCGGCGCTGGGTGTTGAGCACCAGGTGGATGTGCAGCAGCCCCGCGCGGGTGACGAGCACGAGCAGGAACCAGGCGAACGGCTCCCACCAGGGGGCATACCAGGCCGGCCCGCCGCGGTCGTCGATCTGCCAGGTGGGCGACCACACCTTCCACAGGCCGACCCCGAACAGGTACACGGAGGTGACCACGCTCACCGCGCCGAACCAGGCGGCGCGGCGAGCGGAGATGTCGGCGTCGTACCAGGAGATGAGCGCGACGAAGACGAAGAGGGCGACCGTGCCGATGAGCCGCCAGCACGTCTCGTCGAAGCGGCCGAGGACCACCGCGTAGACGCCGATCAGCGCGGCGGCGATCAGCGCTCCGATGACCAGGCGGGCCACCACATGACGGACCCATCCGTACGGGTTCGGGGCGATGCTGGCTGTTGTCACGGAACCTCCGTCGTCGGCGTGCCGCCAGCCTAGGGCAGCGGGCCGGCGCCGCAATCGTTGCTGGCACCGTGCTCGTGTCCGAGCCCGCACGGTCCCGACGGCGTTGTCGTGGGGACATCGGCGTGCGGCGCTCTAGGGTGAGGGCATGACCACCGAGGTTCCGGGACTGGGCGCGGGCGATGACGCCCTGGAGAGCCCGGCGAGCCCGCTCTTCGCGGACAGCGCGACCGACCGCCGCATCCCCCGCCGGTGGGTGGTGTCCTGGGCGCTGTGGGACTGGGGCGGCGCCGCGTTCAACGCCGTCATCACCACCTTCGTCTTCACGGTGTACCTGACCAGCAGCCTGTTCGTGGATCCCGCGATCGTCGCCGCGCGCAACGCGGAGACAGCCTCCACCGGACACGCCCATGTCGCCTACGCCGCGGCCGTCGCGGTGCTGTCGAGCGGGCTGGCATGGGGCGTGGGAATCGCGGGCGCCGTCGTCGCGCTGCTCGCGCCCGTGCTCGGCCAGCGGACGGACGGCACGGGCCGTCGGAAGCTCTGGCTGGGAATCAACACCGGGATGGTCGTCGTCGTCACCGCCCTGATGTTCTTCGTGGTGGGTGAGCCGTCGTACTTCCTGTTCGGCGTCGCACTCGTCGCCGTCGGGACCGTCTTCTACGAGATCGCGACGGTCAACTACAACGCGATGCTGGTGCAGGTGTCGACGCCGAAGACGGTCGGCCGGGTGAGCGGCTTCGGCTGGGGCGCCGGCTACCTCGGCGGGATCGTGCTGCTGCTGATCGTGTACTTCGGGATGGTGACGGGCGAGGGCGGGCTGCTGCACGTTCCTCAGGCGGGCGGCTTCAACATCCGCATCATCGCGCTCATCGCGGCGGCGTGGACCCTGATCTTCTCGCTCCCGGTCCTGTTCACCGTGCCCGAGATCCCGCCGAACGCGCGGACGCCGCGGGTGGGATTCCTCGCCTCGTACGCGGTGCTGGTGCACGACGTCGGGCGGCTGTGGAAGGAGAGCCGCAACACCGTGCTGTTCCTGATCGCGTCGGCGCTGTTCCGGGATGGGCTGGTCGGCGTCTTCACGTTCGGCGGCATCCTCGCGCAGGGCACCTTCGGGTTCACCAGCGGCCAGGTGATCATCTTCGCGATCGCGGCGAACGTCGTGGCCGGTGTCAGCACGCTGCTGTCGGGTCGTCTGGACGACCTGTTCGGGCCGAAGACCGTCATCGTCACGTCGCTGGTCGGGCTCATCGTCGCCGGGCTGGCCGTTTTCTTCACCCACGATCTCGGGGCCGCGGCGTTCTGGGTCGGAGGGCTCGTCCTCTGCCTGTTCGTCGGACCCGCGCAGTCGGCCAGCCGGACCTTCCTCGCGCGGGTGACGCCGGCCGGCCGCGAGGGGGAGGTTTTCGGCCTGTACGCGACGACGGGCCGGGCGGTCTCGTTCCTTGCGCCGACACTGTTCGCGGTGTTCGTCGCGGTGGGAGGCGCGCAGTTCTGGGGCATCCTGGCGATCGTGCTGGTGCTGGCGGTCGGCCTCGCCCTGCTGCTGCCGGTCCGGGCCCCACGCCGGTCGGCCTCGGAGTCCTGACCCGTCGCGACCGCTGCCGGGTGCCGGGCCGCGATCGCGGCCGGGTGCCGATCGCACGGTCGCCGTGCGAGTGCGGTGGTTCGTAACGAATGCGGCTGCTCGCCCCGCCGCATTCGTTCCGCCGAGGCGCAGTCACCCACCGATCGGTCGCGCTGCGAGTGCCGCACTCCGTGAAGGGCGCAGGCGCCGACGGACCGGTTGCGCCGCGAGTGCTGTGGTTCGTAACGAATGCGGCTGCTCGACGCACGGCATACGTTACGTGGGGGCGCAGTCGCCGTCAGGAGGGTCGGCGGGAGAGGCGGACGGGAGGGGAGGGAGGGGCGGCAGAGGCGGCGGGAGAGGTCGTCCCGTCTCGTCAGTTGTGGGAGACGCCGGTCTGGTTGAAGAGGTAGTAGATGCTGAGGGCGGCGAAGGCGGCAAGCATCGCGGGGGCGTAGAACAGGCCGATGACCGTCATGAGCGGGTAGAGGAGCACGCCCGCACTGAACCGGAGCATCCGGGCGCGACGGACGCGCTGATCCATCGCGCCCGAGATCACCAGCAGGGAGGTGATGCGCCCGTAGAGCAGCGTGAAGGCGACCGCCATCCCGGTCATTACCCCGCCGTAGACCGCCGCGGCCACCCGGATATCGGCGGCGTCGCCTTCCGCGATCGCGCCGGACAGCGTCGACGAGGCGAACGGCAGCGTCGTGACGAACAGCAGCAGGAGCAGGTTCGCGAACAGCAGCCACCTGTCCACGGAGTCGGCCAGCCGCACGATCGCATGGTGGTTCACCCAGATTACGCCGATGACGACGAAGCTCACCAGGAACGCCACGAAGGACGGCCACGCCGCCAGCAGCTGGCCCAGCAGGTGTCCCCCGGAGGTCGGTTGGACATGCAGGTCCAGCACGAGCAGCGTGATGGCGACCGCGAGAACCCCGTCGCTGAACGCTTCCATCCGTGCTCTCGACATCGTGTCCCCTCCACGTCGGCCCACCGGAAGGTACCACCGGCGGCGACCGGATGCACCAACGGGCGTGGGATTCGGCGTCAGGACTCCGCGTCGGCCGGGGGGTCGGAGTCGCGACCGGGGCCCGGCCGCGGCCAGGCGCGGACGAAGCGGTCGAAGAGTTCCGCGAAGGTGCGCGCCTCCTCGGGGGAGAAGCCGGCGAGCGCGGTCTCGACCGCCGAGCGCCGGTGCGTCCGCAACTCCTGCAGCTGCGCCCGGCCGGCCTTCGTCAGCTGGATGAGCGCCCTGCGGGCGTCGGACGGGTCGGGCACGCGCCGGACCACGCCACGCTCCACGCCCTCCTGAACCAGGCGGCTGGCGCGCGGCTGGTCGACACCGATGGCCTCCGCGACGCCGCTCACGGAGAGGCTGCGGCCGTCGGACTCCGCCGCCTCCAGCGCCTCCAGCATGCGGACGCGCGCGATGCGGCCGAGGGATCCGTCGCGGCCTCGGCGCCCCGGTCCCGGGCGTGCGGAGTCGCCGAAGGGCGGAGTGCCGAACGGAACGCCGCCGAACGGAACGCCGCCGAACGGTCCGCCGCCCCACGGCCCGTGGTGACCGTGCGGGTGGGCGCCGTCGTGGCCGTGGGGTGAGCCGTCGGCCCAGGGCGGCCGTCGGCGGGACTGGTCCCGGCGGACGGCGAGCAGCGCGTGCTCGATCATGGCGACGATGTCCGCTCCTGGCGGAATCGGCGGATCTGCTTGACCTCCGGCGTTCATGCATGTAACTATACATTTACTTGTAAGAGTACATGCAATGAAAGGAGGAGTTCCCGATGACGAACATCGACGACTCCACGCAGACGCCGCCCGGATACTGGTTCGGCGTGATCGAGGGCCGGCTGCATGAGCGGATGCGCGAAGCGCTCGCCGACCAGGGACTGCGCCGCGGAGGCTGGCGCATCCTGCACACACTCGCCGAGGGTCCGGCGTCCGCCGCCGAGCTCGGCGAGAAGCTGCCGCACCGTGGCGACCGCGGGCGGGATCGGCGCCAGGACGGCGACCGGCGCCACGACCGCGACCGGCACCACGACCGCGGACGCGACAGCGACCGAGACCCGGACGCCGCGTACAGCGAGGCCGCCGAGCGCGGCGACCGGGCCGACGGCCACGAGTACGCCCGTCGCGACCATGGATGCGAGCACCACGCCCACGGCGGAGGCTACGGATACGGCGCATATGGCGAGTACGGCCACCACGGGTACGGGCAACGCTACGGCGACCCCCGCCACGGCGACGCCCGCTTCGGCGACGCCCGCTTCGGCGATGCCCGCTTCGGCGATGCCCGCTTCGGCGACGCCCGCTACGGCGACCCCCGGCCCGGGTTCACACCCGGCGGTCACAGCCACCCCGGATTGCGCGGCCAGGAGCCGCGGGACGAGCGCCCAGCCGGTGCGGATCACCCGACTGACGGTCAGCGTCCCGGCCCGGACCCTGACCACGCGCACCACAACCACGAGCTCCACGACCACGACCACCATGAACACGACCTCCACGACCACGAGCACCATCACGACGGTCACGTCGCACACCTCGGCATCGAGCATGCGTTCGAGCGCGGCTACGAACACGGCTTCGACCGCGGCTACACCTTCGGAGCGGCGCGGGCGGGCCAGGCCTTCCCCCGCCCGTTCCCGCCGGCGCCGTACGGTCCCTCCCACGGTGGCCACCCGTTCGCCGGACCCTTCGCGGGCAGCGGCGCGCCCTTCCCCGGACACTTCCCCGGCGGATTCGGCGCCCCCTACCCCGGCCACGTCCCTGGCGGATTCGACAGCCCGTTCCCCGGGTACTTCCCCGGTGGATTCGGCGGTCCCTTCCCGGGCGGAGCACCCTTCGGCGGTCATGGCCACGGCCAAGGCCACGGCGGCTGGCATCCGTTCGACGGCGACCCCCGCCGCTTCGGCAAGGGCCACCAGGACGGCCGCCGCCACCGCGGCGATCACCGCATCCACCGCATCCACCGGATCGAGCGCATCCTCGCCGACTTCGTCGAGCGCGGCTGGGTGTGGTTCGACGGCGACCGGGCGACCCTGACGGACGAGGGACGCGCCGCCCACGAGGCCGCGGTCGAGCGCGTCAGCGCGGTGCGGGCGGAGCTCCTGAACGGCATCGCCGAAGACGACTACGCCACCACGATGGCGACCCTCGAGGCGATGGCCCGCAACCTCGGCGGGCGGCCGGCGCAGAGCGACGAACAGTCCGAGGAAGAGGACGGGAACGAGCCCGGCGCGGGCCAGGACTCCACCCCCGACCCGACCCCCGACGCAGGCCCGGCCTCCCCGGACTCCCCCGCGGACGGCGAACCTAAGATGGAGGCATGACCCCACCCCGCGAAGAGGTCGTGCTGCTCGCCGAGGACGGCACGCCCATCGGCACGGCGGACAAGGCGAGCGTGCACACGGCGTCCACGCCGTTGCACCTCGCCTTCTCCTGTCACCTCTTCGACGGGGAGGGGCGCCTCCTGGTCACACGTCGCGCGCTCGGCAAGGCCACCTGGCCGGGCGTCTGGACGAACTCGTTCTGCGGTCATCCGGCGCCCGGCGAGCGGAGCGAGGATGCCGTACGGCGCCGCGCGGCGGACGAACTCGGCGCCGAGATCGACAACCTCGCGCTGGTGCTCCCCGACTTCCGCTACCGGGCGGTGGATGCTGCGGGCATCGTCGAGCACGAGCTCTGCCCGGTCTACACGGCGACCATCGTCGGCGAGCTGGCGCCGTCGGCGGATGAGGTCGCCGAGTGGACGTGGGTGGACCCCCGCCCGCTGCTGGCCGCCGTGGAGGCGACGCCCTGGGCGTTCAGCCCCTGGCTGACACTGCAGCTTCCCGCGCTCTACGCCGACCGGAGCGCCGAAGCTTCGGGTCAGCTGTGAGCCGGACTCACTATTTTCCACCTGTGTAATGAACTGTGGATAACTACCCCGCGCATATGCCGCCGCCTGCATCCATTCGTGTATCGGCGGGGTCCCTCGTCAGTGCGCCCAGACCCGGTCGACAGAGAGCGTCGGCACGAATCCGCCGCCTGCCGGGTCGCTCCCGTCCGGGAAGTCGAACACCGCCAGCATGACCTGGAGGGGATACTGCGGCGGGTCGTCGAGCATCCGCACCACCCGGCCATCCACCCGGAAGGTCGCCTCCGCGCCGTCCCAGCTCACCTCGTACGCGTGCGGTTCGGTCACGTCGATGGGAAGCGGAACCTTCTCGAAGTCCTCCGTCAGCCGCGGATCGCGGAACGCGTGGAAGCCCATCCCGACGAGCGCTTCCTCTTCGCCGACGTCGCGCCCGAACACCTCCATCACGCAGATCTCACCGCTGTGCTGCGGCTGGTCCTCGAAGCCGACCAGCCAGAGCGACGCCATCGACCGGGTGCCCAGGTAGAGCGAGGCGCGCATCCCCACCGTTCCGTGCTCGAGGAGGCAGCCGCGGAATTCCTCCTGCGCCTCCCGCACACGCAATCCCTCGCGGAACGGCTGCTGCCCGGCGGTCGAGCCGACCGGGCCCGAGAAGTTGCCCGTCTGCAGCCCGGAGACCCGCAGCGGCGGCTGGTGCTCCCCCGGGCACCAGAGCCCCTGCTCGGGCGGGATGCTCAGCTCGAGGTGGGAGTCGTGGATGAGGTAGCTCGCCCGGCTCCCCGCCAGCGAACTCCAGGCAGGCAGGTAATGCGGGAGCCAGACCGTGCGGTCGAGCCCGGGCGCGTCGAAGTCGTCGAACACCGGCCCTCCGTCATCCGGTGCGAGTGGCGTCGATGTGCTGTTCGAGCCACCACGTGCGTCCCTCGTCGTCGGAGACCCAGCCGTCCCACTCGAACGAGTCCTCGGTGATGTTGGAGAAGTTCCAGCGGATGGGGCGGCCGTCGGTCTGCGTGCCGTCCTGCCGGATCCCGTCGCGCCGGTGCGGGGTCGCGACGAGGGTGCAGAAGTCGCCCGCCTCCGCTCCGAACCAGCTGACGCGCCAGGCGCCGAGGGCGGTGTCGTAGACGCGGACGGTCGAGCCGCGGCCCTGACGGCCCTCGGGATCGGTGTCGTCGCGGATGACGAGGACGTCCTGCACCGCGCGGCCGCCCAGGGTGTAGGCGAAGATCCACTCGTTGACGGATTCGCGCCACCCGCCGGTGTCCTCGTCGAGGAGGCGGACGTCGGCGCTCCAGCTGCCGACGAGCCGGCCGAACAGCTGCATCCGCTGCGGGTTGTGCACCATCGGGCCGCTGCTGATCAGGGCCCGTGCGAACGCCGCGTCGGTGGTCTCGCTCATGGTGCCCCTTTCGGTCGACTTCAGGTCAGGACGGTCGCCCCGCCTCGGTGGTGGAGACGTCGGTGCGGTGGAAGT
>JBQCCO010000304.1:0-8835 GCA_051962155.1 Leifsonia sp.
CATTTGGCCGTGGACACCTCCCTTTTCGTCGTCCGTCGAGCCGCGCCCGACCTCGTCGAGCCGCGCCCGACCTCGTCGAGCCGCGCCCGACCTCGTCGAGCCGCGCCCGACTCCGTCTCGTCCGCCTAACGTGTTCGAGCCGCGCCCGACCTCGTCGAGCCGCGCCTGACGTCGTTGAGCCGCGCCCGACCGTCTCCCGCCTACTCGTACCGGAGCGACTCGATCGGGTCCTGGCGTGCCGCCCGCGCGGCTGGGATGGTCCCGGCGAGGAACGCGATCCCCATCACGAGGAGCACGATCCAGAGGATGTTGACCGGGTTGAAGGCGATCAGCGTGAGCCCCGGGAGGCTGGAGAACAGGGAGGTGCCCAGCGCCGAGCCGATCGCGGTGCCCGCCAGCATCCCGAGGCCCACACCGACGGCCGATCCGAGGAGCCCGATGAAGGTCGCCTCGAAGCTGAACAGCCCGAAGACCTTGCCGCCGCCCATCCCCATCGCCTTCATGAGCCCGATCTCGCGGGTGCGCTCCTGGACCGACATGAACAGCGTGTTCACGATCCCGAAGCTGGCGGCGAGGAGCGCGATGATCGCGAACGCGTTCAGCACGAGCACGATCGCGTCGATGATGCTCTTGAAACTTCCGAGCGTGTCCTGCAGCGTCGTCCCGGTGTAGCCCGCCGCGCTGAGCCGGTCCTTCAGGGACTGAGTGGATGCGGTGCCCGCCGTGTCGTCGAAGCGGATCGTCGCCGACGTGTACGACGACGCCTTGTCCGCGCTGAGGCCGGTGCTCTGCGCCGCGAACAGTGCATCCGTCGTCGCCTGGTTCGGGGAGGCGCTCGTTCCGGTGCCGCCCAGCCCGGCCTCGGCGATGCCGACGACGGTCGCTGTGACCGTCTGACGGGCGCCGCCCGCGTCGGTGAGCCCGAACTGGACCTCCTTGCCGATGGCGTCGCTTTCGCTGCTGAATCCGAGCGGTTTCACATAGTCGACCGGGAGGGCCACCTGTCGCTGTGCGGAGGATTCGGAGGGTTGAGCACCCGCCGCGAGCTGCACCTTCATCCCGGCCACGAACGAGCCGACGCCGATCTGGTACTCGGTCCCGTCGCCGGCACGCACGTAATCGACCCGGACCGACTTGACCGGTTGCACGGACTTCACGCCCGGGATGCCGGCGAGTTGCGTCAGCTGCGCGGGGCCGATCGGGTTGAGCGTCTGCGGGCCGGCCGGCCCCCGGCCGGAGGTGACCTGTCCGGGCTGGTACTTCACCGGTCCGCTCGAGGTGTCCTGTTTCACCGGACGGGTCACGGTCATCACGTCGCTGGCGCCCAGCGAGGCGACCGTGTCGTCGATGTAGCGATTGATGCCGGTCCCCAGCCCGCTGGTGATCGTCAGGGTGAAGCCGCCGATGAAGATGGCGAGGATGGTGAGGATGGTGCGCGTCTTGGACCGGAAGGTGTTCCCGATCGCACTGGAGATCACGTCGATGGTCTTCATGCGGCCAGCTCCTCATCGTCCTCGACCCGGTTCACGATCAGCCCGTCGCGCACGTAGATCCTGCGGTCGCAGCGTGCGGCGAGGTCCTCGTCGTGGGTGACCACGATCAGGGTGATGCCCTGGGTCCGGTTGAGAGTGAAGAGGATGTCCTCCACCACAGCGCCGGTGGCCGTGTCGAGGTTGCCCGTCGGCTCGTCGGCGAAGATCACGCGCGGGTTGTTCACGAGCGCGCGGGCGATCACGGCCCGCTGCTTCTGGCCACCCGACAGGCTGACCGCCTTGCTCTTCGCCTTCGCGTCGAGCTCCAGCTCCGCCAGCGCGGCACGGCCTCGCCGGTTCCGTTCTCCTCGGCCGACGCCCGCGATCTTCATCGGCAGCACGACGTTGTCGAGGACACTGGCGTTCGCCGTCAGGAAGAACTGCTGGAAGACGAATCCGAAGGTCTTGTTCCTGGTGCGGTTCAGTGCCGCACCGCGCAGGGTGGACGTCTCCTGGCCGCCGAGAAGGATGGAGCCCTGCGTCGGCTGGTCGAGCAGCGCGAGCAGGTGCATCAGGGTGGACTTCCCGGATCCCGACTTCCCGACGATCGCCAGAGACTCGCCCTCGAAGACATCGAATGACACCCCCTTCAGCGCGTCGAAGCGGTTCGGCCCTCGGCCGTAGGACTTGTGCAGGTCACGCACCTGCAGGATGGGAGTCGTCATGATGGCTTTCGTGTCGGCGGATGGGGTACTCACAGCCTCCCTGCCGGCGGTCAGCGGCGCGTCGGCCCAGGGCCGCATCTGCGCTGCCCCAGCCGGGGTATCTTGCGCCTACACCTGTGGGGGTATGCGGAATCCGGCGCGGCACGACATCCTGGTAGTCCTATGAATCCACGCCCTGCCGAACGGACCCGCCGGCGTCCGCCGAGCCCCGTGATGGATGCGATCGTCGCCGTCATCGTGATCGGCGTCACGCTGCTGCCGACCGGCGATCCCTCCGACCACCGGGCTGTCCCGTCGCCGCTGATGCAGGCGCCGTGGCTCGTGGTGTTCCCGCTCGCGGCCGTGGCCGTCCTCCTGTTCCGGCGACGCCGGCCGACGGCGGTCCTGGCCGGTACCGTGGCGGTGCTGATCGTCGGAGTGATCGTGGACCGGGAGCTGCTCCCGCTCATCGTCCCGGTGGTGATCGCGACATTCGGCCTCGCGCTCCGCGCCTCCCGTCGGACGACGCTCATCGCGATCCCGGTCACCGTGGTGGTGCTGCTCATCGTCGAGGTCGTCGTCAGCCGCGTGCATGTCCTGGACGTCCGCGTCCTTCCGATCACCACCGTTGTCGCGGCGGCAGCGATCGCCGGGGACGCCACCCGCTCGCGACGTGCGTACATCTCGGCGATCACCGAACGGGCCCTGCGTGCCGAGGAGACGCGCGAGTCCGAGGCGCGCCGGCGCGTCGTCGAGGAGCGGCTCCGCATCGCGCGGGATCTGCACGACACCGTCGCCCACCAGATCACCGTGATCAACCTGCACGCCAACGTCGCCATCCAGTCCGTCCGGGCCGATCCCGCGCTCGCCGAGCAGTCGCTCACGACGATCAGCACGGCAGCGCGCACGGTGCTCACGGAGATCGCCGACCTCCTCTCCCTGCTGCGCGCGGACGCCGGTGCCGAAGCCCCCCCGGCGACGCCGAGCGTTTCGATGAGCGACGTGGATGCGCTGCTCGCTGGATTCGCCGCCTCCGGCCTGGCCGTCACCTCCCGCACCGAGGGGACGGCGGGCCTGCCGGAATCGGTCTCCGGGGTCGCGTATCGCGTCGTTCAGGAGGCCCTCACCAACGCGCACAAGCACGGGAGCGAGGGGAGAGCGCACCTTCTGATCGAGTACACGCCCGAGTTGCTCACTATCACCGTCACCAATCCCGCGGCGTCTGCCCCGGCGGCGGTCGGCTCGGCGGCGTCCGACGCGGCGGTGCCCGGCCCGGCGGCGTCCGGCCCGGCGGCGTCCGGCGACGACCTGCCCCGGTCGGGCCACGGCCTGCAGGGCGTCCGCGAGCGGGTCGGGGCCGTCGGCGGTCGGGTCGAGGCCGGCCCGACCGCGACGGGATTCGTGCTCAGGGCGTTCCTGCCGTTGACCGCTTCCACGGTCGCCGGTGGCGCTTGACGAGAGAATGACGTCATGACGATCTCCGTGCTCCTGGCCGACGACCAGGAACTGATCCGGTCCGCCGTCCGTTCCCTGGTGGACCTCGCGCCGGATCTCGCTGTCGTGGGGGAGGTGAGCGACGGAGAGCAGGCGGTCGCCCTCGCCGCCCGGCTCCACCCGGACGTGGTGCTCATGGACATCCGGATGCCGAACACGAACGGAATCGAGGCGACGGCGACGATCTGCGCCGACCCGGAGCTCGCCGACGTGCGGGTCCTCATCCTCACCACCTTCGAGGAGGACGAGTACGTTCTGGATGCCCTGAGGGCCGGCGCCAGCGGCTTCATCGGGAAGAACACCAGTACGGACGATCTGCTCGCCGCCATCCGTACGGTCCATGCCGGCGAGTCCTTGCTCTCACCGCGTGCCACCCACGTGCTCATCGACCGCTATGTGCGTCCGGCCGCGCAGGACCCGTCCGGCGGACGGCCGCCGCGCGGTCTCGAGGAGCTGACGGACCGCGAACGGGAGGTGCTCCAGGTGGTCGCCGAGGGCCTCAGCAATGCGGAGATCGCCGCCCGGTTCGTCATCTCACCGGCCACCGTCAAGACCCACATCAGCCGCATCATGACCAAGCTCTACGCCCACGACCGGGCGCAGCTCGTCATCGCTGCCTACGAGAGCGGCCTGCGCACCCCGCGACCGCGCTGACACCTCAGAGAGCGGGGCGGGCATTCGTCACGAAGGTCTCTTCCGGTCGCGCGAAACAGAACATTCGTGACGAAATCTCGGTACCCCCAGTGGGACTCGAACCCACACTCGGGCGAGTTTAAGTCGCCTGCCTCTACCGATTGGGCTATGGGGGCGAGGCGGCGAAGCTGAGGAGCCTGCGCCGGTGCTCTAGCGGTCGCGGTAGGGCGACTTGACCATCTGGATGATGGCCGCAGTGGCCAGCGAGCCGCCGACGATGATGACGAGCCAAATGAATCCGATGAGCAGACCTTCCATGCAGGCAACGCTACACCGTCGGCATCGGGCGCCGCGTCTGCGAACACGCTCAGGGCATCCAAAGTCGTTCCTCAAACACGTTCGGCACACTGTCGGCAGACACCCTCTGGTGAGGTGTCCCCGATCCGGCCGGTGCCCGAGATCCCCCGACGCGGGTGCCGGCCGGGTCTTCTCGTTTCGGGACTGCCCCTCCGGCATCTTCGCGTTCGACGCGATCGAGCCCGGTTAGGCTCGGACGGTGACCACGCGCTGCCCCTGCCTCAGCGGCGAGAGCTACGACGCCTGCTGCGGCCCGCTCCACCGCGGTGAGCCTGCGCCCACCGCCGAGCGGCTGATGCGGTCCCGGTTCAGTGCCTTCGCCCTCGGGGATGCGGACTACCTCCTGCGCAGCTGGCACCCCTCCACCCGGCCCGCTGACGCGGAGCTCGACCCGGGGTTGCGCTGGTACCGGCTCGACATCGAACAGACCGAGCGCGGTGGGCCGTTCGACCGGGAGGGTGTGGTCGAGTTCGTAGCGCACTTCCGGGGAACCGAGCGGGGCAGCCTCCACGAGGTCTCGCGATTCCGGCGGGAGGGCCGCGACTGGTTCTACGTGGACGCGCTGCCGCATCCCTAGCCGTTGCGCTGTTACGGGAGCGGACGGTCGAGCGCGGGGGCGACGTACCGCCGCCACAGCCACACGACCAGGCTCGCCGCCGCGAATCCGGCGGAGACCCCCACGACCACGAGGATGCCGATCCCGTTCTCGACGAGGGAGGCGACCGGTAGCAGCAGCGCGAACAGGACGGTGTAGACGACCACGCTGAGACCGCCCCAGAGCCACCGCGACCACTGGGCGATCGCCCGTCCGGGCAGCCCGCCGAGCGGAAGCAGCAGGATGGACGCCGAGCCGATCCCGACCATGGCCAGCGCGTTCGCCGTCTCCATCAGGAAGGCGGTGAGCGCCCCCGTCGGAGACGGGAGGAGGCCGACCGTCAGCCAGGCGATCACGCCGAGCGCCGCGACGGCGGAGACCTGCACCGCGGCGATGCGCCCGCGGCGGACACGTCCGGCGTGCGGTGCCAGCGCGAGCCCGAGGACGAGCGCGAAGAGCAGCGCGGGAGAGAGGCCGAGCAGCCGCGAGCCGAGGGCGGCGACCGCGACGATGGTGAGCATCCCCGGGCGCACGGTCACGCGCGGCACCGCAAGGCCGAGGTGCGGGGCGAGCCCCCGACCGGCGAGCACCCAGAGCGCGTTCACCGCGGCGACGGCGATCGTCACCGCGAGGAGCACACGGAGGTAGGCGGCCGGGTCCGACACCGGCGTGGACAGGGTCACGAGCACCGCAGCACCCGCCATGACCGCGAGTCCGAGCCAGAGCGGCCGTCGGTCGGAGGGATCCGGCGAGGCCGAGGTCCCCCCGATGGATGCGCTCCCCGCCGACATCGCCGACCCCGCCGACAACGCCGACCCGGCCGACGCGGCCGACCCCGCCGAGCCGCCGAACAGCGCCGACGCATCGGACACCTCCGATCGCGGCCGGTTGCGGCCCAACAGAGAAGCGCGCCGAGACCCGTCCGTCCGGCTCGAGCGGCCCCGCGCGATCCCGGCGGTCAGCAGCCGAGCAGGCAACACCAGGAGGAGGAGCGCCGCCACCGCGAGTCCGAGAGCGCGCATCCACCCGGGCAGTGCGGCCACCGAGACGACCGGGGCGGAGGCCGTCGTGAACGGCGTCTCGATCCATCCCTTCGTGCTGCGAGGCGGGTCCGCCGGCGGCACCGCACCGGGAGCCGCCGGGGTGGGAGTCGGCGGCACCGTCGCTGTGGGGCCGGGCGTGTGCGTCGGCGAGGGAGCGGAGGCGCCGGCGGCGGGCGAGACGCTGAACGCGATCACATTGCTGCCCGGGCTGACGTTGCCGGCCGCGTCCCGCTGCAGTGCCGACACCGTGTAGCGGCCTTCGGGCAGGGTTCCCGGACAGGTCCACGCGCCGGCCGCGACGTCGGCCGTGCAGACGACCGCCGAGCCCTGCGCGGACGTCGCGTACAGCGTCACGTGGTCGCCGGTCTCGCCGCCGCCGGAGAAGGCGACCGCCGTGCCGACCCGAGCGGAGGTGCCGCCGGCCGGGCTCGTGATGGTGGGCGCGGCGGGTGAGGTGCGGTCCACGTCGATGACCGAGGGCGGGCTGCTGGCGGAGTGCTGCGACGAGAATCCGGCCAGCTGCGTCGCGGTGACCGTGTGCCGGCCGTCCGGCAGAGTGCCGCCGAGGACGCATCCCCAGTTACCGGAGGAGTCCGCCGGGAAGGTGCACGAGGCGCCGGTGTCGGCGGTCACCGTCACGCGGGCGTTCGGGTACGCGGTGCCGCGGACACCGCCGCCACTGGCCGTGACGCCGTCGCCGGCGATCACCGGCGGGCCGAGCACATCCACTCGGCCGACGGCGGAGGTGCTCGTCGTCGAGGACTCGGCGCGGACGGGCACCCCGGGCCCGTCCGGCCGGGACTGCAGGTCGCCGCTCCAGCGACGGTCGGATCCGACGGGAGCGCGGCAGCTCTCCGCGGCACCGGGCGACGAGCCGCCGGAGACGTCCATGACGTCGCCCGGCGTCCCCGTGCCCGAGACGACGAGCGGGAACGACGTCACCAGTCGGCTCGGGAGCCGGTCGATCGTGGGCGGCACGGGAGTGGGAGTGGGTGTGGGTGTCGGTGAGCCGGAGGGGGTGGCCGTGCCGGCGGGAGCGCCGACCGAGGGCGCGTCCGTGGATGCTGCGGTGGATGTGGCGGCGGCGGTTGCTGTGGAGGTCGCTGCGGTCGAGGCGAGACCGGAGGAGGTGGCTGCGGAAGGGTGCGGAGATGCGGAGGCCGGGGGCGGGGATGCGATCAGCCCGATGACGCCGAGCAGCACCGCGGCGAGAGCGGCGATGGATACGACGGAGACCAGTCCGCTCGACCCCCGTGGCCGGACTGGTGGTGACACATCGCTCGTAAATCCCCGCATTCCACCCCATTCCAGGGGGTAGCCGCTATCGCTGTCAAACGAATCGCCGGTATTTGCGGCATACTGTGATCTGGGTCAGGTGTCCCACTTTCTCCCGCGCGACGGTGCGCGGCAGACCTCAGGAGTCCGGATGACGCGCATCCCGGTCGTAGACCGCCGTACCGCACTGGTGCAGGCCGCCCTGCGGGTCGTCGCGCGCGATGGGGTCGCCGCCGCCACCACACGACGCATCGTGGCCGAGGCCGGGATGCCGCTGGCCAGCTTCCACTATGTCTTCGCCTCACGCGACGCCCTGATGGCGGAACTCATCGAGGCGGCCGTCGAGAGTGAGCAGCGCGACTTCGCGCCGGCCCTCGCGGGCGATGTCTCGGCCCTGGGGATGCGCGAGGCGATCCGCGCGGGGCTGCAGCACTACCTCGACGGCGTGCGCTCGGATCCGGATCGCGAGAAGGCGATGTTCGAGCTGACCCAGTGGGCCTTGCGCGAACCCGGCTTCGAGTCGCTGGCGCGTCGCCAGTACGCCCGCTACCACGAGGTCGCCGCGCTGGCCGCCGAGGAGGTCGCCCGGCTGACCGGCAGCGAGTGGAGGCGGCCCCTCGCCGAGGTCGCCCGCATCCTCGTCGCCTTCTCCGACGGCCTCACCATCGCCTGGCTGGTCACCCGCGACGATGCCGCGGCAGCCGCCACGATGGATGTCGCCGCCGACGCCCTCGCCGCACTCGCGACGCCAGTGCGCACTCCCACCTCCGCCCCCACCCCCACTCCCACCCCCACGAAGGCAGGTGCACGATGACGAACACCACGACGCCCCCGGTCTTCGCCGAGCCGATCCGCAAGGTCCCCGGCCGGTGGATCGCCGCGTTCGCCGTCGCCTGGCTGGGGGTGTGGATGGCGCAGCTCGCGCCCGTCCAGAAGCTCCTTCCCGACCAGGTGCAGGCGCAGCTGCACACGACCGCCTGGGTGGAGAACGTCCTGGCCTTCGGTGTGATCTCCGGGATCTCGGGAGTCTGCGCGATCATCGCCTACCCGCTGACCGGCGCGCTCTCCGACCGGACGACGAGCCGGTTCGGCCGGCGGCGACCGTGGATCGCGGCCGGCGCGCTCGTCTTCGCCGCGTCCCTCGTGCTGCTCGGACTGCAGACCAGCCTGGTCGGGATCGGCGTCTTCTGGTGCCTCGCGCTGACCGGCTTCTGCATGCTGACGGCCGCGCTCACCGCCACGATCAGCGATCAGGTGCCGGT
>JBQCCO010000305.1:0-8883 GCA_051962155.1 Leifsonia sp.
CGGGAGCGGTGCCCGCGGCGAGGTCGGCGGTCAGCAGCGTCGCGTAGTTGGCGGCGTCGTAGTCCTTGACCTGGACGGTGACGTTCGGGTGCTGCTTGTGGAAGCCATCGGCCAGGACCTGGAACT
Source organism: Leifsonia sp. (assembly GCA_051962155.1). Taxonomy (GTDB): domain Bacteria; phylum Actinomycetota; class Actinomycetes; order Actinomycetales; family Microbacteriaceae; genus Leifsonia. Next base: position 127 of record JBQCCO010000305.1, read on the forward strand.
CCGGCGTGGTCGTCAGGCTCCACCCGGAGACCGAGATGGTGACGGGCTTGTTGTCGGACGTGGCCGAGGGTGCGGTCGATACACCGCCGCTGCAGGCCGCGAGCGACAGCGTGGCGGCGATGCTGACGGCCGCCGCGGCTGCGAACTTGCGATTCATGTGGATGCTGCTCCTTTGCAATGGTCCGGTCATGAATGCCGGGTCTGGGCTACCGGTCCGCCGGGGTTGCGGAACGGAAGAGGGTGAGGTCGTGGGCGGTGTTCCGGCCGTCCGGCCACGTCACGGCGACCTGTCCGTCGTCGAAGGCGAGCGCGGCCCGCTCGGGCGACCCGGCCTGGGCGGCGTCGAGGGTGACCAGGACGGCGGTCCATTCGTCGGGCGTCGCCGCATCCCGTTCGATGACCGGAACGGCCGCGGCGGATCCGAGCGGACTCGCGTCGTCCCGCTCGACGATCGCCGCGGTTCCCGACCCGGCGATGAGACGCACGGTGCTCTCGAGCCGCCCGTCGCCGCGCGCGACGCCGACACGGGCCAGGGATGCGTCGGCGGAGGCCGTCACGGCCGTGTCGGAGGCCAGAGGCCATCCGCCGATACGCAGGACCCTCGCGCTCGGATGGACGCCCTCGAGGTGGACGAGGCGGACTTCCCAGGGACCGCGGACCAGCGACACGGTGAGGATGCGCCCGGCCACGGTCGTGGCGCCGGTGATGCCGGACCCGTGGCGGATCTGCACCTCGGCGGGATCGATCCAGTGGGCATCGGCGATGGATGCGCCCACCGCGACGTCGCCGTCGAGTCGCGCGTCGATGAGCTCCATGCCGGCGCGGTGCGAGGCGCGACCGCGGTCGTCCACCAGGGCGACGGACTGCTCGAGGGGCTCGCGCCAGGCACGGCCGTCGTGGAGCGGCGCGGTCGCCGTGCTGTAGCCGAGGCGCGTGTAGATCGGCGAATCGCCGACGGAGGAGCCGGGCGTGGAGTGATCGGTGCCGTGGTTCACGACCCGGACGATCCCGTCGGCCTGCGTGCCGGAGACGAGCCATCCCGCGGCCCGGACGACACGGAGGTCGTCACCCGCCTCGACGGGGAGCGGCTGCGTGGGAGCCGTCCACACCGGGTGGTCGGCCGGCAGAGAGATGCCCAGCATCCCCTTCGTCGCCCAGTAGGGCGAGGACGGACCTGAGTAGGACTGCGCGAGCCGGCGCCAGTCGGCGTGCCAGCCCATCGTCAGCAGGTCCTGCCCGTTCGGCGCACCGGCGTCGGCGAAGTGGGCCACGGAGAGGTTCGCCGCGTGCCGGAGCAGCCCCGCCGGCGTCGACGGCACATCGGCAAGCACGCCCGCCCAGAACGGAGCGGCGGCAGCGAAGCGGTAGATGAGACTGCGGCCCTGGATGAGCGGCGACCCGTCCGCGCCGACGAGGGCGACGGCATCCATCAGGTAGCGATCGAGCGCGGCCACATCCTGAGCCGTGCGCCCGCCGGACAGGTCGGCCGCGCCGCGCATGCGCGACCACAGGACCGGGTACAGGTGGAGCGCCCAGCCGGTGTAGTGGTCGAAGGAGCGCTCGGCGCCGTCCGCGATCCAGCCGTCGGCGCGCACATACGAGTCGTGCCGCCCGAGGTCGTCGGCGATGTCCTGCGCCGACCACGGGCCGCCGACCGAGCGGAGGAACGTCTCCACGACGATCCGGAACCACAGCCAGTTGTTAGGCGGGTACGTGGTGTCTCCGACGATCGCGGAGAAGTAGCGGATGACCCGCTCCTGCGTGAGGGCATCGAGCCGGTCCCAGATCCAGGGACGCGTCATGTCGAGGATCAGCGCGAGGGATGCCGCTTCGACCTTCGCCTGCGCGTGCTCCTCCGGGCGCACCCAGCGGTCCGGGGCTTCCGGGTCCACGCCGGTCGCGACGCCTTTCGCGTAGAAGTCGATGAGGTCGTCGACGCCCCGACCGCGCTCCCCCGCGATGCGGAAGCCGGCGAGGAGGAAGGTGCGCGCGAAGCCTTCGAGCCCGTCGACCGCGCGGCCGTAGCCGCCCTCGGCACCGGGAGGGGTGATGCGCCCGTTACCCGGAGATGCCCATCGGCGGGCGCCGGCGAGCAGGCGATCCGCATGCGCGGTCCACTGGTCCCGCGTCCAGTCCGTGCGGGTAGCGACGGGCGCTGTGCTCACGGATTCTCCTTCGAATGGCGGGGCGTGATCACGATCATTGCGATCACTTTGGGAGATTAGCAAACAGAAACGATCATCACAACAACCAATTTGACGTGATACGATCATTTTCGATCACAGCATGCGATCCGGCGACGCCGCCGCCACGCTCGGAGAGGAGCCTTGGACCACCGTGCCGACCGCATCCACTGCATCCCCTTCCTTTTCCGGTCCCCTCGCCGACGCCTTCGGGCCGATCGATCTCACCGCTCTGCTGGTGCCCGCCGACCGCGCCCTGCCCGTCCCGCCCGCGACCGATCGCGCGGCGTGGGCGGCGATCGCCGCCGACCGGCCCACCATCGACCGCATCGTGGCGGCAGCGGAGAAGGAGCACGGCACGCCGTGGCCCCAGACGCTGGCCAGCGACGCCGCGCGGTATCACCGCGATGGCGACCGCTCAGCCTGGGAGGACGCGGCCTTCTCCCGGCAGCGCCGACTCAGCCGCGCCGTCGTCGCGGCGGCCGTGACCCTCGACGACGCGCGGATCGACGACGTCGCCGACGGCATCGCCCTCCTCTGCGAGCAGAGCTCGTGGTGCTGGCCCGCGCACGACGACGCGTTCGCCCGGCACGGCTCGGTCGTTCCGGTGGCGGACGACCCCTTCATCGACCTCGGCGCGGGCGAGGCCGTCGCCCAGCTGGCGTGGGCCGACCAGGTGCTCGGAGACGCCCTCGACGAGCGGTACCCGGGCCTGCGCGCTCGCATCCGGTTCGATGCGTCCCGCCGCGTCTTCCTCCCGTTCGTGACCCGCCGCGACTGGTGGTGGATCGGTCACGAGCGGACCCCCATCAACTGGAACGCCTGGATCCACGCCAACGTGCTGGCCGCCGCCCTGCGGCTGCTCGACGGGCCCGGCGAGGCCGAGCTGCGCGGGCGTACGGTCGCCACCGCGGCGACGGACCTCGACCGCTTCGTCGCCGTGCTCCCCGCGGACGGCGCGATCGACGAGGGCTACGGCTACTGGTGGGAGGGCGCTCTCCGCGCACTCGAGGCGCTCGACCTTCTCGCCTTCGCGACGGACGGGAAGGTGGATGCGTACGCCGCCGGCATCCCGGCGCTCCGGGCGACGGTCGCCTACCCCCACTCGATGCAGCTCGGCGACGCGTGGTTCGTCAACGTGGCCGACGGCCGGGCGAAGCCGCCGTCCGGACTGCCCTGGGCGGCACTCCACCGCGCCGCGCGTCGCCTCGGCAACAGCGACGCAGCCGCGTTCGCCGCCTCCCACCGCGCCCCCGGCACGCCATCGGCCACCGAGGAGCAGGGCCTCGGGCGGCTCCTGCGCGCCATCACCGACGATCACTGGGTCGCCGCGACGCGAGCGGAGCCCCCGCTTCCCCGGGATGTCTGGCTGCCCTCGGTCGAGCTCGCCGTCGCGCGCGAGACCGCGGGCACTGCTCGAGGCCTGACGCTCGCGGCCAAGGGCGGCCACAACGGCGAGTCGCACAACCACAACGACGTCGGCTCGTTCATCGTGGCCGTGGACGGGGTGCCCGTGGTGGTGGATGCCGGTCGCCCGACCTACACGGCGCAGACCTTCGGTCCGCATCGCTACGACATCTGGACCATGCAGAGCTCGTGGCACTCGGTCCCGGAGGTGCGCGGCGTTCCGCAGTCCGCCGGAGCGGAGTTCGCGGCGCGTCGGGTCCGTCCCGAGGACGGCGGGATCGCGCTCGACCTCGCCGGTGCGTACGACGTGCCCGGCCTGCACTCGTGGCGTCGCCGCGTGCGGCTCGACCGCGGTGAGGTCGCGCGCGTGCAGATCGACGACGTGTGGGATCTCGACCCGTGGACAGCCGGCGGCCCCGAGCCTGAGACGACCGTGCGGATGCTCCTCGCCGGGGAGGTGCGCCTCTCCGACGGCGGCGCGCACATCATCCCCCTCGAGGGCGCCCGACCCGTCGTCGTGAGCTGGCCGTCGGGTGTCGAGGCCCGCACCACGGAGGCCGAACTCGACGACCCGCTCCTGGCCGACGTCTGGGGCACGCGACTCACACGCCTCGACCTCGTCGTCACAGACCGGCGCGCGCTGTCTGTCACGGTAGAACTGTTCGTAACGACCCCAGAGGAATCCCGATGAACGACAACGGCAACAGCAACTACTCTCTGCTCGCGCCGGCGCGTCGCTCGCACGTGCTCGCGTCGCTCTCCCGCGACGGGGTCGTGCGCATTTCGCAGCTCATCGACGAGCTCGGGGTCTCGCCCGTCACCCTGCGCCGCGACCTCGCGCAGATGGAGGATGAGGGCCTCCTCGTCCGCATCCACGGCGGGGCCGTTTCTCCGGCCGTCGCCGCCGACGAGGGAGACGAGGACGCACCATCGCCGACGGCGGAACCGGCCGTCGCTCGCACGATCGCGGTGCTCGTCCCCTCGCTCAACTACTACTGGCCGGGCGTCACGCGCGGCATGGAGCAGGAGGCGCGCCGCCGCGGAGTGCGGGTGATCGTCCGCGCCGCGTCGTATTCGCTGCAGGACGAGCGGCCGGTGCTCGAGCGGTTCGTCAACGCCGAGGGCGTCGACGGCCTGATCGTCGCGCCGAACACCGAGACCCCGCACCGGCAGGACGTCATCCAGTGGCTCGCCGAGTGCGGCGTCCCGAGCGTGCTCGTCGAACGGGAGGCGGTCGTGCTGCCGGGCAACGAGCCGGTGGAGTCCGTGACCTCCGACCACGAGTTGGGCGCGGTCCTCGCGGCACGGCACCTGGCCGGCCTCGGTCACCGCACGGTGGGGCTCGTGATCTCGCGCGACTCGCCCACCTCGCGGAAGATCTCGCGGGGCTGGGACGAGGCGTGCCGCGAGCTCGACCTGACCCCGACGGAGCACTTCGAGTCGTTCCTGCCCGACCGCACCAGCCCGGACTTCTCGGCGGCGGTCGACGCCGCGCTCGATACCGCCGTGGAGCGGGGAACGACGGCGCTGCTCGTCCACCCCGACCCGGAGGCGATGGCGTTCGCCGACCTGGCGCTGGCCCGCGGCATCCGCGTGCCCGAGGACCTGTCGATCATCGCGTACGACGATGAGGTCGCAGCCATGTTCTCCCCTGCTCTGACCGCCGTGCGGCCGCCGCGCGAGGCCCTCGGCGCGGCAGCGGTCGACCTTCTTCTGCGGCGACTCGAGGATCCGGCGCGGCCCGTTCATCGCGTGACCGTGAGCCCGGCCCTCAACGTGCGGGCCTCCACGGCACCGCCTCCGGCGCGCGGAGCGTGAGCGGCTGCTCGGGGGGTGCCGGGATTCTGCGGGGACTTCGGTGGTGGGTTTGGCCGTCGTCGGCTTCGACGACACCAGACTCGCAGTATGGTCCTCGCCACAACTGTCGACAATCCGCCGGCCGCTGGACGCGATGGGACGAATGGCCCTGCGCGTGATCCTCCAGATGGGCGCGGGAGAACCGCTCGTCTCGCCACACGTCCAGCTGTCTACGTCCCTTCGTTGTCAGAGGCTCTACGGGACCACGACCCTGAGACTGCGACCTCGAGGAGCTGTCGACGACGTTTGAAATGGGCGCGATCCGGTTCATCGATCACGCGTTCTCTAAGCTGCCGTTCAAGGGCGAGAAAGACTTCGACGGGCGCCCCTCGCTGAGCGGAAATGACGGAGCGAGTTGATCAGACGTGATACGGCGGAGGGAGGGACGATCCCCGCCCTCCCTCCGCTCTTGCGATCACGAAGCGGGAGCGAGATTCCAGAACTCGTTGGACCCGTTGACCGGGATCCACTGATCCAGCGCGGCCCCGGCACTGGTCGACCCGCCTCTGACCTCCAGCGATTGGTTGGAGAGGAAGCTACGGATCTCGAGGGATCCACTCGGTCCGCTCTGGAAATACCAGAGCTGTTCGCTTCCGGTCCCCGCAGTGAATTGGACGATGGCGGCGCCATGGGCGAAGGAGCCTCCGCTGACCGTCATCGGCTTGCCGCTGTTGCGGTTGACGATCTGGTACAGCCCCCCACCGACCGGCGTGATCTGCCACTGCTGGTTGATCCCACCGGTGCCGACGTGCTGCTGCACGGCGACGCCGTCCGCGGTGTTCGTGGCGTCGACATCGGCCACCAGGCCGGAGCTCTGACTGGTCAGGGTGTAGTAGACACCATTTGTCGTGCCGGGATCGACGGGAGCGCTTCCGATCGCCGTTGCGGCAGCGATGACACGCACGTCGGCGATGAAGAAGTATTGTCCATCCGTCTTTTGCGCGCGGACGTAGCGGAATGCGGCCGTGGTCGAGACATTGAAGCTGTCACTGCCGGCGTCCGGGATGGCGCTGGTCTGTCGGCCGACGGTGACGTACGTGGCGAAGGTCGGGTCGTTGGAGAGCTCGATCTGGAATCCCGTCCTCGTTGCCGGCTGGTCGATGTCTTGCCGCGCGAGGACCTGGACTTGTGAGATCGGAGTGGCGGAGCCCAAGTCGACCTGCCACCACGCGTTCGTGTCCGTCCCGCGAGCCGACCATCCGGTCGCCGGATCGCCGTCGTTCGCGTGGGATGCGACCCAACTCGACGACGCAGAGCTCGATGCCGTGGCCCACTTGCCCTGTGCGACGTCGATCGAGGAACGCAGCGCGCGATACGCCGGTTCGAGACCGGCCGCTTGGATCACAGACTTGCCGCTGCTGGTGTTGTTGCTCAGCGTCATATTGGATCCGTTCTGATGCTGGTTGATCGTCTTATCCACGTCGGAGAGCACATTGTTGGACACGGTCAGCCCGTCGGAGCCCTGGTCGAAGTACAGCGCCGCGTGGGCGCTGGCGCATCCTCCGGCACTTCCCCGAACTTCGTGGATGTAGTTGTTCGAGACGCTGCTGCCAGGGTCGTTGGAGAGGTGATAAATGCCGCCGGTGTCACAGAGGCGATTGATGGCATTGCTGATCTCGTTGTACTGGACCGTATTGTTTGCCGCGGCGCCCGCGGCCGACTGCCAGCCCCACCCGACAGAGATCCCCGCCCACGGGACGTCGGTGATCTCGTTGTGGGTGATCGTGGTCGAGTTGACCCAGCCGGCGTTGATCCCCGCCGTTCCGTAGTAGTCCTGCCCGATCTGGGCAATGAGATTGTCGCTGATCGTGTTGCCGGTATCGACCTCCCTGACGTCCTCGCCGGCGGGCGAGGACGGAGGGTTGTACAGAGTACCCATCGGATTGTTCGGGTCATCGAACTTGCCCACCATGATGCCGTTGCCCGAGGCGCCCTGGATGAGGTTCCCGATGGCGGAACTCGAGTGTGTGCCGTGGTCGAAGTCCAGGGCCGTGGATCCCACGTTGACGAAGCTGTTCCCCGTGAACTGGATGTTCGTGGCGTCCGACACATGCACGGCCGCAGGCGGCCGGCCGATGTACTGAACGTTCTGCATGTTGGCGCTGAGGTTGTACTGACCGCCCTGAGCATTGAGGTAGCCGTTTGTGGTCGGTCGGGTCCAGGTCGTTCCTGTGAAGGTGATACCGGTGAAGCTGATGTTAGACGCCTGCGCGTCCAAAGACGTGCCGGAGACTTCCAGCACGGTCTGTGCAACAGGCACGGTGACGGCCGCGTTAGCGATGTCTTCACCGGGTCGCGGGATGTAGTACACGGTGCTGGTGGCGTGGTCGAGATACCACTCCCCAGGTTGGGTCAGGAATGCTGCATTTCCTTCCCAGTGGAAGGGCGATCCGTTCGCCAGGACGGGATTCGGACGCTGGAAGAGGATGTTGGACTCAGCGTCTTGGAAGCTGACGGTCGCGGACGCACCCGATACGGTGATGTTCTTGACCCGGAGATAGCTCTCAGCCCACTGGGTTTCCAGCACCATCTCCGGCGCGCCCGACCCGACCCAACTCCCGACGGATGAGGCTGGGACGGTGACCGTCTTGTTGGTGGCCGAAGAGCTTGTTATCTGGGACCAGGAGCCGATATCGGGGAACCGGGCACGGGTGGCGCGCTTACCGTTCACGTAAAGTTGCCGGAAGTCCAACGATCCAACACTGGCCTTGTACACGCCGTTGCCCGCGGAAGTCCAGCCGGTCACAGCCTGCGCTCCAGAGATCACCGGCGCGGCGCCCGGAGCAGCCTGCCACCGCACGACATGACCGTTGGTTCCCGAGTCCGCCGCCGTGAGCGAGAGCGCACTGGTCTGTGAATAGGTGCCGCCGAGCAGGTCAACGACGATGTCATCGGACATCGACGAATCCATGCCCTGGACCACTGATTGCGCTCTTCCCAAAGTCTTGAATGCTTGCGTGCTGCTCGTGCCGGAATTGGCGTCGCTACCGTTCACCGGGTCGACCCACAAAGTCGTGGCCGCGGCGGAGGCTGGTGCACCGGGGATCAGCACGGCGGCTACGATCGCCGCTGCAGCTATGAGCCCGGAGGTTCGGATGGACATGCCGACATGTTTGCGCATTGTGTGATCTCCTCATCGTTGAGTCAGGCATCAGTCGTTTAACGTCTTATGTAAGCCCACTTGGGGGACTCGGTCAAGAGGAATTTCGGGACGGGTGCGGTGGCGGGGTTAGCGTGCCGTCGTACGGTTGGCCCGCACGAAAGGGAGAGCTACCGATGAAGTTCATCGGGTACCGAAACCTCGTGGCCG
>JBQCCO010000306.1:0-34026 GCA_051962155.1 Leifsonia sp.
GCGGTCGCCGTGACGCCGTGCTCCCGTCGAACCCCTGGAGCGAGGCGACGCGCGACTGCGCCCTTGCGGAACAAGTGCGGCCCGGCGAACACGGGCAAACGTTCCAAATCGCAGCATTCACCGCCGAGTCCGCTCCTCCGACCGCTCCCCTGAGAGGGCTCGCAGAATGACCCTCGAAGGGGGGTGATTCGGCCGATCCCAGGGTGAACCCGGGGTGAAAACCGGCCGGTTGGGATGTCGTACTCGGCAGACTCGACGGTATCCCGTCAGCAGTGCGTCCTCGCTGCACGTGCTGTCGGACCGAAACCGTTCTGCCCGAAGGACTTTCGCCGTGCTCAGCCGACTTCGTTCATTGCTCGTACCCTCCGATCGCGACGGCGGCCGCCGCCGCAGCCGCGACCGTCGCGACCGCCGCAGCACGCTCCGCGCACCGGCCAGCGTCGCGACCGGGATCGTCCTCGCCCTCATCGGCGCCGTCGCCATCGGCGCCCCGGCCGCCAACGCCGACGACCTCGGCTCGGGTGTGCTCAACCTCTCGAAGACGGCGAGCGTCACCCAGGTCGAGCCGGGGCAGAGCTTCGTCTACACGATCAACTACGGATGCTCGTCGACGACCACGGGATGCGTGAACGCGGTCCTGACCGACCCCGTTCCCGCCCCGCTGCAGATCGTGGGCAAGCCGACCGTCGTGGGCGCGGGCAGCGTCACGACCACGGTGAGCGGGAACACGGTGACGGTCGCGTTCGCGGACAACGTGCCCAACACCGTCCCGGCGAGCACGGGACTCGCCGCCGGCACCACAGGGTCCGTGCAGATCCAGGTCACCATGCCGTCCGGCGTCGCCAAGGATCAGGACGGCGTGCAGCTCACCAACACCGCGACGCTGCAGGCGACCAACGCGGCGACCGTCAGCAGCGGCGTCCCCGTGACGGTGCAGGTTCCGGACGTGATCGCGGCGACGGTGTCGAAGACGTGGACGCCGGGCTCCACCCAGTACAACCCGGGGGAGACCTCGCAGGTCGCGCTGACCGTCAAGAACACGTCCAACATCCCGGCGACCAGCCTCACCATCGCTGAGCCCGCCGATCCGAGGGCGGCCACGAGCACGTTCGAGTTCTACGATTTCGCGGGCTTCGGCGCCGTCACCTTCCCGGCCGGCGCCGACCAGGTGCAGGTCGTCGCGATCACCGCAGGGGGACCGGTCGACGGTCCCGTGGGTGCCACGCCCCAGCTGCCCGCGGGCGTGCAGGCCACGGACGTGACCGGCCTCCGGTTCGTCTTCTCCTCCAGCACCGGCGACACCATCGCGGCCGGCGGCACCGCCGGCTCCGTCGCGCTGACGCTCGCGCAGCGCGCCGCCAGCCGGACGGACGGAACCGCTCTCGTGACCGGAGGCACCCGCACCAACCAGGTCGGCGCCACGGTGAGCACGCCGGACGGCGACGGCCAGGCTCCTCCCGCGTCGGCCCAGCAGGTGGTGGCGCCCCTCACCGTGAGCGTCGCCGCGGGCAAGTCGTTCCAGGACCAGCAGATCCCGGCCGGGCAGTCGTCCACGGCCACCGTCACGGCGAAGAACACCTCGACCGGCCCCCTCACCAGCCTGAGCGTGAGCGAGCCGGGATCCGGGACCTTCTTCACCGACAAGGTCACCTTCGGAGGTTTCACCTCCAGCGCCGCGTGGCCGCAGGGCGCGACCGGCGGCACCGTCCACTGGCTCGTGAACACCGGATCCGCGCCGGCGGATTCGACGTTCGACCAGAACTCCGGCCTCCCGGCGACGCCGGCCCTCGCGACCGGCCAGTTCCTCACCGGGTTCCAGGTCGTCTACACCCGCACGATCGCGACGGGCGCGGCGGCGAGCATCCCGTTCACCGTGGACACGACGACGGATGCGGGGCCGGCCGGCTCCGGCTTCGTCAGCTACCCGAACACCGTCACGGTGACCGGCGTCAATCCGGCCGGGACGGCGTCGGACGACGCCGGCGCGAGCCTCGACGTGTACTTCCCCGAAGTGGAGCTGACCCTCGGCAAGTCGGTCACTCCCAGCACGGTGATCCCCGGCGGCACCAGCCTCGTGCAGCTGTCCGCCCAGACGCCGGCCGGCACCAGCTCCGTCCGGCCGAACACCATCGTGGTCACCGAGCCCCAGGACACCGCGAACTCTCCGTACTGGAACGCGTTCGACGCCACCGGGATCGCGTCGACCGCCGTTCCCGCGGGTTCGACGCTGACGATCGAGTACACGACCGACGGCACCACCTGGCAGCCCTTGACCGTGGTGGATGCGACGGCCGGCTCGAAGACGTACTCGGCCACGCTCGACAGCGTGCTGCCCAGCGGGACGACGCACTCCGACCTCCGGGGCCTGCGCTTCACCTTCGCGGATGCCGACGGCTTCGGCCAGGCGACCAACGTGAAGCCGGCCATCACCTTCACCGCGCGCTCTCTGCTCCGCGACGGCACCGGCCCGACGAACCCGGGCGCGTACCCGGCCGTCACCCCCTACCAGAACTGCGCCGTCGGCCAGGCGTCCGGGACGGTCGCCGGCACGGCCGTCACGAGCCAGCCCGCGTCGTCCTGCGCCACGGTGGGCGTGCAGGCGACCACGGGCGGCCCGGGCTCGCTGATCGCGGCGAAGAGCTGGGACGGCCAGAAGGTCGTCCAGGCGCAGTCGGGTGTCACGACGGGTGTCACCCTCGGCTGGGGCAGCCAGGTGAGCGGGATGCAGTCGATGACCATCCAGGATCCTGCGGTGCCGAGCCCGATCGCGGGCAGTGTCTTCCAGGCGTTCGACCTGGCGCGGATCGACGCCATCACCCCGACGGTGACGCAGGGCGCGACGTTCGACCCGCTGATCCGGTGGGACAAGGTCTCGAAGGTCGAGCTCTTCGACGGGACGACCTGGAACGACATCACGTCGGAGGCGTGCGCGAGCGCGAACGCTTGCGACGGGATCTTCCCCGGGTACACGCTGACCACCGCGGAGCGTGCGAGCACGCAAGGTGTCCGGCTGACCGTCGTGGAGAGCCCGAACCGCGCGGCCCGTATCCAGGCGACCGGCGACCCGACCGCGCCGGCCGTCGGCAGCGGTGTGGCCAGCGTGAGCGCCAGCGCCGTTCCGGGCGGCCGCACCATTCACCTCGATCTCCGGCTGCGCAACAGTGTGCGCGGCAGCACCGTCACCGACTGGGTGACCGGCACCCGCACCTACAACCTGCCCGGTTCGCCGGGGGCGGTCGACAACTCCCTCGAGGTGGGCGCCCAGCCCTTCACCGGCGCTCCGACCACTCGGGATGCGGACGACCACGTCACGATCGTCGATCCGACGTTCACCACGAAGGTGACGAAGACCGCGTCGCCGCAGACGCTGGTGATCCCGCAGCCGGATGTGCCGGCCTCCGCGTACCCGTCCACGACGTACACGACGACCGCGACCAACACCTCGAACAGCAGCACGTGGCAGCTGCGGCTGTCCGACCCGACGGAGTGCGCGAACGCGACCACCTCGGACCCGTGCGTGTTCGCGCCGTACGACGCGACCACCAACCCGTTCGAGCAGCTCACCCTGACGAAGATCGCCGTGGACCTGTCCCAGGCGCCGGGCGTGCAGGCGTCTCAGAGCAGCGTCTCCCTGTCGCACCGGGCCGCAGATGGCACCGAGACCACCGAGACCCTCAGCCTCGCCGCCGCGACCGCCCTGACCCCTGCCGACCTGAGCGACGTCGTCGCCGTCAGCGCACTGCTGCGCGGCACCAACGCACAGGGACCCGACGGCACGGGAGGCACGATCTCGCCGTCGCAGAAGATCACCCTCACGCTGACCGCGCAGCTGCGCAAGACGAGCCGCACCGGGGGCGCGGCTCCGACGCCCAGCACCATCCAGAACACCGCGCACGCGACGCTGCACGATGATGTGTACCCCGGCGTCCAGGCGGCCGACGCGCGCGGCGTCGCGCTGACGCTGCAGAACGGCAACCTGCAGGTCACGACGGCCAAGTCGTTCAACCCGTCGAGCACCCTGCAGTCGAAGCCCGCGGACCCGATCCAGGTGAACCTGCGTGCCCGGTCGACCGGGACGCTGTCGCCCAAGGTGCTCGTGATCGAGGATGCGGACCCGACGTTCTGGAACGCCTTCACCCTGAAGTCCTTCACCCTGCCCAACACGCCGACCGGCGCCGACCGGGTCCAGGTGGATGCGCAGACGGGCCAGGGGCCGGCCGCCGCATGGCAGACCGGGACGCCGACCGCGATCGGCTCGGCCGCGCTGCCCTCCGGCGTCGCCGCGGCGGATGTGACCGGCCTGCGCTTCACCTTCTCCCGCTCCGATGGCGGCCCGTTCGCCGCCTCCAACGACGTGGATGAGGTCACCCTGAACCTCTCGCTGCGGAGCACTCTGCGCGACGGCAGCGGATCTGTGACCTCGACCGTCGTCCCGCAGCCGATGCCGGGTGAGACCGCGCCCGGGACCGTGTCGGACACCGTGACCGCCGACGCGTCGTACAACGACGTGCAGGCGCAGCAGGCGAACGCCACCGCGACCTTCACCGTCGACCCGGGCACCGCGAAGATCGCCGTGGAGAAGACCAGCCCCGGTCAGGCCGCGTCGGGACGCGAGGTGAACTGGACGCTGCGCTTCAAGAACACCGGTACCGGAATCCTGCCGAACCCCGTGGTGACGGACACCCTGCCGGCCGACGGCTCGCTGCTGTACGTCCCGACGAACGTCCCGACCTACAGCACCTCGACGGGAGGGACGCTGCCGACGGACGGCGCGGTCATCGCCCGCGTCTACGATCCCGCGACGGGCACCATCCGCTTCACCTGGCCTGCCCGGTCGCAGCTGGCGCCGGGAGAGACGTACAGCATCACGATCGGCCTGCAGATCAAGCCGGGCCTCGCGCCGGCGTCGTCCGCGGTCAACACGTTCGGCGTCACGACCGACCGCCAGCTCGCGAGCAGCGACTGCACGGCGCTCAACCCGGGCAACGGCCGTGCGGTGACCTTCGCCGCGAACACCTGCTCGACCAGCAACGTGGTGACCACCCTTTCGCAGGGCTCGTTCACCGCGTCGAAGGGTGTGAAGTCGTCCACCGGCCAGGCGCAGAACGTCGTCAACCCGGCGCTTCCCTGCACCCCCGACAGCGAGGGCTACTACCGGTACCCGTGTGCGGCGGTCAGCGCGATCGGCGCGACCGACGACTGGAAGCTCGATATGGTGAACGGCGGGAACGTGGCCGCCAGGAACCTCACCGCAGTGGATGTGTTCCCCGCACCCGGGGACACCGGCGTCGTCGACTCCTCCCCCCGCGGCTCGATCTACACGCCGCGCTTCAACGGCGACCTCGCCTTCCAGCCGTCCGTGGACGCCGCGGGCGCCGCGATGACCTGGTTCGTGACCACCGCGGCGAAGCCGTGCGCGGCGGACATCACGCCCGGCTCCTCGTGCCCGGCCGGGTCGTGGGTGCCATCGAGCGCGCTGGGGACCAGCATCCAGGCCGCGGATGTCACCGGCGTCAAGATGGTGTTCGACTTCAGCGGGACGGCCACGGGCACCCTCGCGCCCGGCGCCGAGGTGAAGGTGACCTACACCAGCACGAACATCGCGACCACCGCTTCCGGCGACGACCGGGCGCCGGTGAGTGCCCCGGTGACGGCCGTGCGTGCGTGGAACTCGTTCGGCTTCTACCCGACCTACGTGTCGGGGTCGCAGCCGGCCGGTCCCCAGGAGCCCATCAAGGCGGGCGTCATCCTGACGGGCGGTCCCTTGCAGATCGCCAAGACGGTCACGGGAGCGGCGGCGCAGTACGCGCCGGCGAGCTTCCAGGCGGATGTCGTCTGCACGGTGACCGGCGTCCCGGTGGACCTCGGCGCGAACGCATCCGTCACCCTGAGCGCCGCGAACCAGTACACGGCGCGGATCGACGGCATCCCCACCGGCGCGCAGTGCGCGGTCACCGAGCACGGGCCCGACGGCTCGTACGGCGAGACGAGCCGCAGCGTCACGCTGGGATCCGTCACCATCGCGGCGGCCGCCGCGACCGCGCCGGTGCCGACCGCCCAGCAGGTCGCCATCGTGAACGACTACGGCGTGACCGCTCTCACCGTGACCAAGCACGTGGACACGGCGGCGACCGCGGGGACGTTCGGACCGTTCGCCGTCGGCGTCGTCTGCACGGCGCCGCTCGGCCAGAGCATCCCGCTCGCCGCCGGCGATGCCGCGTTCTCCCTGCAGGACGGCGGATCGCACACCATCGGCGGCCTCCCGGCCCACGCGGCGTGCGTCGTGACCGAGACGGATGCGGATGGTGCGGCAGCCTCGCCGAACCACGTGTCGTTCTCGGTCGACGGCGCTGCGGCGACGGACGGCTCGCAGGCCATCGTGACCCTCGGCGCCGGCCCGCGGCCGACCACCGCAGAGATCGTCAACCACTACGCGGCGGGCACCCTCGCGATCAGCAAGATCGTGGACGGCGACGCCGCCGGGAGCTTCGGAGACGGACCCTTCACGGTGCACGTCACCTGCGTCTACGGAGGCGACCAGACGCTGTTCGACGGCGACCTGACGATCGCCGGCGGCCAGACGCTGACCGTGCCGGGCGTCTATCCGGCGGGCACCCAGTGCTCGGTGGCCGAGACGACCGACGGCGGGGCGACCAGCAGCACGGTGGACCTGCCGACGGTGACCATCCCGGGTGCGACGGACGGCAGCATCCCGACCGTCACGGTGAGCGTCACGAACACGTTCTCGTCTGGCAGCGTCACCATCGTCAAGCAGCGCACCGGTGACGGGGTCGACCGTTACGGCTCGGGTCCGTTCACCGCGCAGCTCGTGTGCACCTGGCTGAAGGACGGCCAGACGCTCACCATCCCGCTGCCGGACGGGGGCCTGGTCACTCTGGATGCGGCGAACGGCTACACGGCGACCGTCACCGGCCTCATCCAGCGCGCGCACTGCGACGTGACGGAGACCGCCACGGGTGGGGCGACCGCCGTCGCGATCGCTCCGGATGGTGGCGTGACCGTCCCGGCCGGCGACCCGGCGCAGGTCACGATCACGAACACGTTCGACACCGGCTCGCTCGTCATCGACAAGAAGCGGATCGGTGACGGCGTCGCGAAGTTCGGAGCCGGCCCGTTCACGATGCAGGTGGCCTGCAGCTACGACGTGGATGGCGTGGTCACCCCGATCGAGCTCGCCGACGGCGGGAAGGTGGTGCTGTCGAAGGACGACGACTACGCCGCCACCGTCGACGGCCTGATCGCGGGCGCCTCGTGTGCTGTCGAGGAGACGGACGCCGGGCTCGCGACGGCGACCACGATGGATCCGGCGGACGGCCGGGTGACCATCGGCGCCGGTCAGAGCGCGACCGTCACGGTGACCAACCGCTTCGACGTCGGTCACCTGAGCATCGCGAAGACGGCGGACCGGTCGACGGCCGAGGTGGGCGACACCATCCTCTACACGATCACCGTCACGAACGACGGCCAGATCGACGCGAAGGACGTCACGGTCACCGACCTGCTTCCCGGCGGACTCCAGCTGGTCGGCGCCCAGCCTGCGGCCACGAAGGCCGCGAACGGCGACCTGACGTGGGTCATCCCGGGCATCGCGAAGGGGGCGAAGGCCACGATCACCGTCGCCACGAAACTGATCGCGCCGCAGGACATCACCAACCGGGCGACCCTCGGGCCGCTGTCCGGGCCGTGGGATCCGTCCACGGGCGACAGCCGTTGCGGCGACGACGGGACCGCCTGCGCCACGGTGACCGACCCGGGCGTGCACGGCCTGGCGAGCACCGGCAGCGACCTGCTCGGCTCCCTCGCCGGAGCCCTGACGGCGCTGGCGGCGCTGATCGCCGGCGCCGGACTGGTGCTGCTGCGACGCCCGAGGCTGCGGAGGCGGTGAGCCGCGGCGGCCGGGGGCTGCGGCTCCGGTGAGCCGCCGCGGAGCGCGGGGTCGCTGGCGGGGCCGCGACCCGCGCTCCGGCTTAGGGCAGTGTGACCGGAGCGTCGCTCAGTACGCCGTGGCGGGTCCCGGATGCCGTCGCGAACAGCGCGACCACTCCGATCCGGTGGGTCCCGGAGTCCGTCCACACATAGTCGCTGGAGGCGTCGCCCGCCGCATCCAGGATCAGGTCAGGAAGCTGCGGTGCCGGCGTGCCGTCGGCCCAGACCGCCAGCGTGGTTCCCGGCGTGCCGTGCACGGCCAGGTGCACGCCGCCGGGCACCACGGTCGCCGTGACGGCCGGGACGATCGCCGTTCCGGTCACCGGTGCGGACTGCGCCGACACGTTCCCGAGCGGGTCCGTCTGCCGCGCGGTGAGTGAGTAGGCGGAGGGGATCGCGATGAGTTCCGGCGAGCTCCACTGGCCCTGAGCGTCCGCGGTGACCGTGGCGATGCCCGTGCCGAGGTCGAACAGCTCGACGGTGGCGCCGGGCTCCGCCGTACCGGTCAGGATGGGCGCGAGCAGCGCGGCGGTCGCTCCGGTTCCCGTGTCCACCGCGGCGATGACGGGGGGCTCCGCCGTGCGGTCCACCCCGATGCGGACGGTGGCGCCCGTCGAGGTTCCGCTGCTGGTGGTCTGTGTCGCGCTCAGCACCCACGGGCCGTCCGTCAGGGCGGCGATGTTCACATCCACGGCCCACGTCCCGCCCGCTGTCACGGTCGCCGTCGCGAGAGCTGCCGGAGCGGAGAGGGCGGTCGCGCTCGTCGCGCTGAGTGCGGTTCCGGCGGGCGAGGCGGTGATGGCGACCGTCGCGCCGGGCTGCCCGGTTCCCGTGAGCGGGAGGGTCGTCGCGGCCGTCTGCCAGCCGGCCGGGATCACCGTGGTGATGGCCGGCGCGGGCGGCGCGGGCGTGACCGGAGGTGCGGCAGGCGCCGTCGGCGGGGTGACGGGCGGAATCGTCGCCTGGGTCACGGGTGAGGGCGCCGGCGTCAGCACGAGCGGGCCGGGAGCCGTCGGGCCTGGATCGGTCGGGGCCGGAACCGCCGGTCCGGGAACGGCCGGAACGACCGGAGGGGTCGTCGGAACCGCAGGAGCGGTGGATGCCCCCGAGGACGTGCTCTGCGCATCCTGAGCCGACGCCTGCGGAGCGCCGTCGGACCGGCCCGAGGCCACGTCATGTCCCGGCGCGCCCAGCAACTGCGGTCCGAGGACGATCGCCCCCGCGACCCCGGCCGCGACCGCCAGGCCGGCGACCGTGGCCCCGACGCCGATCGCCGCGCGATTCGCACCCGTACCGGCGCGCCCGACCGACCGCATCATCCCGATCGTGGATGCGCCGGCCGGCTGGCCGCCGACCGCAGCAGCGCCCGCACCGCCTCCCACGCCCGCCGCCGCAGCGGTCACCGCCGCTCCGTGCGCGATCTGGGCGGCGTACGCGGTCGCTCCGCCGATCCCGAGCAGCAGCGGCAGCAGGATGAGGGACAGCCGCGACCCGACGTTCTGCGCCTCCGCCGCCACGATCGAGCATCGCGTGCAGTCGTCCAGGTGGCGCTCGAGGCGCGCGGTCTCCCGCTTGCCGAGCCCGCCGCGTGCGTACGCGCCCATCCGCTCGGTGGTCCAGCGGCAGTCCGAGCCCTCGGCGCTCGCGTTGATGTGCGCCTGGATCCAGGCCTGGCGGAGTCCCTCGCGAGCGCGGTAGGCGAGGGCCGCCGTGCCGTTCGCCGTGAGGCCGAGCAGCGGTGCGACGGCGGCCGGCGTCATCCGTTCGACCTCGCAGTACCAGAGCACCTCCTGCCAGCGAGAGGGCAGCGACCGGAAAGCCTGTGCGGTCAGAGAGCGGTCCAGAGACTCCATGCTCGCCGCCTCTGTCGACGACGGGTCCGGAATCGTGGACGCATCCTCGATGGGCGCCTCGCGGCGGCCGCCGCCCCAGCCGGCGGCCACATTGCGGATGGTCGTGAACAGGTAGGGCCGGAAGCCGGTGTGCGGCCCCCGTCCGTCGCGGACGGCCTTCAGGATGAGGGCGTACGCCTCGGCGACGACGTCGTCCGGGTCCTCGTCGGTGAAGGACCGGGCGACCGTCCGCCCGGCCGGTGCGTGGCGGCGCCACAGCTCCGCGAATGCCTCCCGGTCGCCCGCGCGCGCGGACTCGACGAGGTCGGTGTCCGACTGCTCGGGCGCAGCGTCCATCCACTCGTCCTCGCGCAGGCTGTCGTCGCTTCTCACGGTGTCAGCGGCTTCCGGCGAGCACCCGCGGGTGCTGGAGGTCGGTCGGTTCGTGGATCGGGTCGGGCATCTGCGGGTTCTTCCTCTGGGCACACCGGGAGCGCCCGCCGCCGATGGGCGGACGCTCCCGGCGTCGAGCGGGGTTCGGGTCTCCCGGCGCCGGCCCCGCAGGGGAGCCGGGCATCGATACGGCGATGCGGATCGCCGGTGGTGCATGTTCGGGTCACGCGCCGCTTAAGAGACGGGGAAGTCGGGCGATCATGACGCAGCTTTTCAGAGATCTTTTCCGCAGGGGCTTCCGCGGGCGCTGCCGCGGCGCCGCCGCGGGCCCTCATGAGGCGAGGAGGAGGGCGACGATGTCGTCGCTGTGGAGGCGTCCCTCCTCATCCACGACCAGGCCCGAGAGGGCGCACCGCTCGAGCAGCCCGTCCGCATCCCGTCCGGAGAGCACGGCGACGTCGGCGAGCGAGGTCCAGCCGGCTTGGGCGCGGGTGCGGATGGACTCGCTGCGGACCCCGAGCTCCCGCGCCAGCAGGCCGGCCGGATACCCGGCGGTCAGCAGCCCGCTGATCACCTGGCGGGTGAGCAGGTAGGCCGCGCGACGCTGTGAACCGAGTGCCTGCTTCTCGTCGTCGCGGGCCGCGACCAGGAGGGACGCCAAAGACTCCGGCAGCGTGCGCCGGAAGCGCGCAGCGGCGCTGGGGCGACGGAGGGTCGGTGCGCTCTCGTCGAGGGTCATGTCGTTCCTCGGTCACGGGGTGGGTATGCGGTGTCTGTCCGGAACGCTACTGCCCGGGAGGCTCGGGCGCGGTGGATTTCACCCTGCGATCACCCTCGGAGCCCTATCCGGGCATCACTCCCGTTCGACCAGGAGGTGCCGGTTCAGCGCGACCGCGATCGCATCCTCCCGGTTTCTGACGCCCAGTTTCCGGTACACGCTGCGCAACTGGGTCTTCACCGTGTTCGCGGAGACGACCAGCGCCGAAGCGATCTCGGACACCGAGCCGGTGCCCATCAGCTGCCCGAGAACGGCGAGCTCGCGGTCGCTGAGCTGCAGCTCGGCCTCGGCGACGGGGAGCAGCGAACGGAGCGGGATGTCGGTCGTGACGTGCCCGTAGCCGGCCTCGTCGAGAGCAGCTGCGACGCGTTCGAGGTCGTCGCCGGGCAGCAATGCGATCGCGAGGCGCTGGTGCGTCCGGTCGAGGAGGGCGCCGAGATGCTGGACGACGCCACGCGTGCGGGACGTCGGCGACAGCCGGAGCAGCACCGCCGCCTCCAGCGCCGCCGCCTCGGCCGAGGAACGCGCGGTCCGCAGGTGTCCTGCGGTCGCTCGCAGCTCAGTCAGGGTGGACCCGTTCTTGCCGAGCGACAGGCCGACCCTCGCTCGCGCCAGGTGGCGCTCCGGGCCGGCGACCGTGTCCCGTTCGACGATGACACCGGCGGCATCCGGGTTTCCGAGGGCCAGCTGGAGGATGGAGCGCATCCTCGCCAGCCGGTTCCGGGCGGCTGCCGTGCGGGACTCGGCGCCACGCATGGATGCGTACGCCTCCAGCCCGGCCAGCGCCTCACCCGGGCGCCCCTCGACGAGCTCGAGGAGCGCCGTGACCTCCGCCTCGGCGATCCAGTGCTCGATCGAGCGGCGGTCGTGCTCCATCGCCTCCAGGTGGGCGCGGGCTGCAGCGGTGTCGAAGCGCTCGATCGCCAGCGTCGCCTCGGCCAGGCGGTAAAAGGTCCCCGTGTACATCCGGCGTTGCCGATCCGTCCACGGCCCGGTCCTCGCGTAGTCGATGTGCGCGGCGGCCTCCGGAAGATCGCCCTGGAGGGCATGCACGCCGGCGAGCATCGCCAGGTTCCCGAAGCCGGAGGACGGGGGCGTCGTCGGTGAGACCGCCAGTCCCTTCGCGAAGGTGTCCATGGCATCGTCCACTTCGCCCGCGTAGTAGAACGAGATGCCCAGTTGCCCGTAGAGGCGGGGGAGCTCGCTGAGGGACTCGCGTTCCTCGTCGCCCAGCCGGTCGAGCTCGGAGACCGCGGCGTGGGCGGGCCCGATGGAGAGTCGCGGGCGCCCGATCAGCCGGAACGCGGTGGCCTCGGCCGAGCGGATCAGCACGCGGTCGGCGCCGCTCACGGTCAGACTGCGCGGGGCCTGGGCCGCCCGGACGGCGGTCACCAGATACCGCAGCCCGCGCAGCCGGTGGAAACCGTGCGTGTTGTAGATCAGGCCGAGCATCATGGTGAGAAGGGGATGCGTGCGGAGGACGTGGCCGGGCGCGCGCTCAAGGAGTATGCGGACCGCGTCGCCGTGTTCGGTCATCAGCTCGAACCAGCCGGTGCGGACCGCCGTGTTGGTCGCGTCCCAGTCGTCGGCCTCGACCGCATCCTTCAACTGGGCGAGCGCGGACCGACCCGCGAGCGACCGATCGGGCACCCCCGTGAACTCGTCGTCCAATCGCCCTCCCGGTTCTGTCATCGCGTGCGTCCTGTTCTCCGACCGGTCCGTGATCGAGGTCGCTCTACCGACAAAACCACACATCTGCGCCGGGCGAACCCGTTTTGCGCAGTACGCCCCTTCGACTGGGGGCAGGATGGAGTGCACTCACGAGAGAGGTGGACGATGGCGGCGAGACCGATCGGCCGGGGGAGCCGTCGCCTCAGCACGCGCGCCCTCATGATCATCGCGGCGTTCGCTGCGCTGGGAGCCCTCCTGCTCATCCTCATCGCCCCGGTCACCGGGCTCCTCGCCGCGCTGTTCCCTCCGGCGTACGCGGTGGCGGCGGGCATCCACAGCATCCTGCCCCTCCTGGCCAGGAGGCTTGTCGGCTTCCCGTGGACGACCTCCATCGCGTTCGCTCTGGTCGGCATCCTCGCCATCGGGTTCACTCCGCTCGGCGTGCTCATCGTCATCCCGCTCGTCGTCACGGGTGCGGGGTTCGACGTCACGCTGCTGCTTCTGGCCCGCCGCAGTGAGCCGCGGCTGTGGCACTTCCTCGTGGCCGCGCTGGGCACCGCCGTGCTGCTGTTCCTGGTGTCGCTGCCCGTCTTCTCGCCGCGCGATCTCACGCCGTGGATCCTGCTGCTCACCCTCGCCGGGCGGATCGTCGGACAGCTCGCAGCCGCGGGTGCCGCCTGGGCGATCGGGCAGCGCGTGCTCGCGGCGGGGATCATGCCCGCGTCCGTCCCGGGCGCCGGCTCCCCTGCGCTCGCCGCGCATCCCGGGCCCCCCGCCGCGCCTCCCGCCCCATCGAGTGGTCCGAACATGCCGTAAAGGGTGTGCTGGCAACGGCGCGTTGCGACCCCTCGATCGCACAGTTGGCTGGCGCGGCGCATCCGTCAGTCCCGCTCCGTGAGCAGGTGACGCTCGAGGGCGAGCGCGATGGCCTCGTCCCGGGTCTTGACGCCGAGCTTCCGGTACACGCTCCGCAGCTGAGACTTGACGGTGTTCACCGAGACGTTCAGCCGGGCGGCGATGGCCGCGTGCGATGGATGCTCCAGCAGGGTGGCGAGCACGGCCGTCTCCCGCGGGGTGAGCGGGTCCTCGGCCTCCAGATCGTAGAGCAGGGAACGCAGCCGGTCGTGCGTGACGAGGTCGCCGTAGCCGCCGGCCGTGAGTGCGGCCGAGACGCGGACCAGATCCGACGCGGGCAGGAGGGCCAGCGGCAGGACCAGCCGGCTGTGTTGGAGCATCGCGCCGAGGTGGTCGACGACCGCTGCCGTCCGCCGCTGGGTCGAGAAGCGCAGAAGAGCGGCCGCTTCGAGCGCCGACGCCTCCGCCCGCTGCCGCATCGACATGACGCTGCCGGACAGCGGTCGCAGCTGCTGCAGGGCGGCTCCGTGCCGGCCGCGCATCAGCTCCAGCCGGGCGCGTCCGATGCAGCCGACGACGCTCGATCCGGCATCCCGGTCGAGGATGGCGGCGGCGGCGTCGGGATGCCCCAGAGCGCACTGCAGGACCGCTCGCAACGGCGCCAGGGCGCGGCGCGCCGCGTCGGTGCGGCCCTCCGGCCCGCGTGCCCGGGCCGACTGCTCGAGGCGGGCCAGGCCGCGGCCGGGATAGCCGCTCACCAGTTCGACCATCGCGGCGATCAGGATGGCCGGCATCCAGTGCGCGGCCGGCGAGGCCTCGGCCTCGGCTTCCATCCGGGCTTCGACGTCGGCTTGGACCCGGGCTTCGATGCCGGCTTCGGCGAGGTAGGCCTCTGCCGCAGACGCATCGAGCTCGTCGAGCGCCACCATCGCTTCCGCCAGCCGCAGCAGCACCACGTCGTCCCGCCGGAGCGGGCGGTCCTGGGAGCGAGCCGCGTGGATGTACTCCCTCGCCGCCGCCAGGTCGCCGGTCGCCGCGTCGAGGCCGGCCAGGGTCGCGAAGAGGGCCGGTGCCGGGGAGTCGCCGAGCGTCTGGGCGTGCAGCAGCCCCCTCTCGGCGGCGTCGAGGGCGTCGGCGTCCGCGCCGGTGTCGAGCAGGGAGGCCGCGAGCTGCGCATACAGGCCGTCGACCGTCTCGTTGCCGCGTGCTTCGGCATCCGGCAGCGCTTCGAGCTCGGCGAGGGCCGCGCGGGCCGAGGTCCGCGCCCGGTCCGGCCTGCCCAGCATCCGGTGCAGGTCGGCCTGGTTGGTCAGGATGATCGCGCGGTCGAGCCCGCGCATCCCGTGTGCCGGCCTGTCCAGCGACGCGCCGGCTTGGCCCATCCGCCTGAGGCCGTGCACGCGGCGCCGGGCCAGGGTCAGCGTGCTCCGTCCGAGCAGTGCGACGATCAACGGTCGCCGATCGAGTTCGTGAGCCGGCACCCGCTCGAGCGCGACTGTCAGCTCGTGCGCAGGGCCGGCGAGCAGGTCGAACCAGTGGCGCCGGATCACCTCGGCGACGTCGTCATAGCGCTCCGACGTGAGCGCCGCATCCAATCGGGACCAGGCCGTGGCGAAGAGCGCGGTCTGCTCGGTGTCGTGTGTTGTCTTGATCGCTCGTTCCACGAGCCGTCCTCCGAAGTTTCTGGACGCGCGTCGTCGCGGCTCAGACCGGAAGGAGGAGTGCGTCCGCGGAGGGACGTGCCCGTTCCGGCCTGGCAGCGTGTCCGCGCGTCGGCCCCGCGCCCGTCGTGGGCGCCGTGAGAGCCGGCGCAGCACCGAAAGAGTTCGGGCGGCTGCCGAGAGGGGAGGCGCAGCGGGCCTCCGTCCGGAGAGGGCGGTCAGCCGGGGCTGACGTCGTGTTCGCCTGGTGGACCTGTGGGAGGTGGGCTCGACGAAGAGTTGCCTGTCGCGGTGCTGAGCGCGAAGGGAGGGAGCCAGCCGGCTTCGACCTCGCCGACGGCGCCGCCGGCCTGCCCGGCGGACGGCAGGAACGTGCCTCCTGCCGTAGCGGAGCCGTCGAAGTAGTGCGGTTGGGCGGGGAGCTCACCGGGGTGAGCGGTCGCCGCGCCGGGCGGGACGGTCAGGACCGGGAGTGGGGCCGCCGCCGGGACGCCGGCGCGCCCCTTCGCCGATGCCGTGGTGGAGGCCGAGGCTGCGGGAGCCGGAACGGCGGGCACGCCCGCGACGGCGGCGCCCGGCGCATCGGCGGTGACGGAGCCGGCCGGACCCGTCGAGCCCGCGGCGCCCCCGGGCGAGGTGGAGGGTGGGGTCGGCCGACTCGGCGGAGTCGCTACCCCGCCCGAACCTCCCGAGTCGCCGGTCACTCCACCGATCGCTCCTCCGACGACACCGTCCACGGTCCCGACGACGGGTGCCGTGATCGAGCCGGTCGGGGTCGAACCGAGGATGCCGTCGACCGTGCTTCCCACAACGGGGACCGAGGAGACGACCGAGTCGACGGCCGAGGTGACCGGAGTCACGATGGAGCCGAGAAGTCCGGTGCTGCTCGCGCCGCCGAGAAGAGACCCGGATGGCGGCGGCGCCTGCGCGGCAGAGGCCGGAGACGACTGAAGAAGGAAGCCGAACAGCGTGAGCGCGCCGGCACCGGCCAGACCCAGGAGTGCCAGGCGAAGCGGGCGCGCGCGGGAAGCGGCCGCCGTCTCCGGCACCTGCTCCACCTGGTCGCGCACTGTTCCCCCACTGGCCGACGTCGTTGACCGCGACTATACCGAAGCAGGAGACCGTCCGGGTGATGCCAGGGTGAATTCCGCCCGGAACGCCTGCTTCCGTGGTATTTGCCCAGGATGCGAGCTCAACAGCTCGTCGCATCGCTGTCCGAGTGCTGGATCCTTCCGCAATCCTCAGAAAAAAGACAAGCGGCCGTTTTCCGGTAAGGTCCCAAACGGCGCACCGTCGTGATAAGGCTGCACTCAGACTGACTCTTCTAGTAGCAGCAGTCGCAGTGCCTGGAGGAGTATGCAGACCATTTATGAGAGCGCCCGCATCGTCGGGCGCGAGAACATCCAGTTCGGCGATCCTGTCCTCATCGACGACTTCGTCCTCGTCGTCGCGCGCGAGCCCATCACCATCGGCAACCACGTGCACCTCGCCTGCTTCTCGTCGATCACCGGTGGTCAGGAAGTGCGGCTCGGAGATTTCGTGGCTCTCTCGCAGGGAGCCAGGATCCTGACGGGCACGGACGACTTCACCGGCTGGGGATTCGGCAACTCGACGGTCGACGAGGCATAACGGAACACCACGCGCGCGCCGGTTTCGGTCGGCCGCTTCTGTGTGATCGGCGCCAACGCCGTGGTCCTCCCCGGCGTGACCATCGGAGAAGGCGCGACGGTCGGCGCGAACACGGTCGTCACGAGGGACCTCGAACCGTGGGGTGTCTACCTCGGCAACCGGCGACTCCGCGATCGTGACCGTGACGGCGTCCTGGCGACGCACCGTGCGTTCCTCGACGGGAGCCGGCCATGAAGACCCCCCTCCCGTTCGAACGCCCGGTGTATGTGAGCCGCCCCGCGCTCCCTCCGCTCACCGAGTACGTCCGCCGCCTGGAGTCGATCTGGGCGACGAACATCCTCACCAACATGGGCCCGATGCACGAGATGCTCGAGCTCGCGGTCGGGGATCGGGTGGGCGCCGGCAAGGTCTCCCTGTGGAACAACGGGATGAGCGCCCTCCTGGCAGCGGTCAGCTCGCTCCAACTCGAACGCCGCAAGGTCGTCGTCACGCCGTTCACCTTTCCCGCGACGGTGCACGCCATCTCGCTCCTCGGACTCGAGCCGGTCTTCGTCGACATCGACGACTCCCTCACGCTCGATCCGACCGGGATCGAGGAGGCCCTGGATCCCGACGTGGGAGCGATCATCGGCACCCATGTGTACGGGCGCTTCTGCGACACGGAGGTCATAGACCGGATAGCGCGTCGGCACGACCTCCGTGTGATCTACGACGGAGCGCACATCTTCGGCCGCACCGCGCCTGTCATGAACACCGAGCCGCATCGGCTCGGCGACATCACCATGCTGAGCTTCCATGCGACGAAGCTGTTCCACTCGGTGGAGGGCGGTGCGCTGATCACAGCCGACCACGAGGTCGACCGCAGACTGCGGCTCATCCGCAACTTCGGCATCGTGAACGAGAACGACGTGAAGGGCCTCGGTCTCAACGGCAAGATGTCGGAAGTGCACGCAGCGATGGGCCTCTCGATGCTCGATCTCATGGACGCGGAGATCGATCAGCGCTTGAGCGTCGCTTCGCGGTACCTCGAGGCTCTCTCCGGGATCCCGGGCCTCCGGGTCGTCTCCGGCGCCGACGGTATCGTGCAGTACTTCATTCTGCGGATCGACGCCGACGAGTTCGGGAGTGGGCGCGATGACCTGCACAACACCCTCCGGTCCCTCAATGTCATCAGCCGCAAGTACTTCTCGCCCCTGTGCAGCGATGTCGAGCCCTACAACTCGCTTCCCAGCGCGCAGAACCTTCCCGTCGCCCGCAAGGCGGCTGAGGAGGTGATCGCGCTCCCCCTCTACGGCGGTCTCAGCCTGGAGGACGCAGATCGGATCGCGGACATCGTTCGCTGGCATCAGAAAGGCGGAACGCTATGACGCCGGTCGCGACGGTGCTGCTCGTCACGCACAACCACCTCCCCTTCATCGACAGGGCGATCGCCTCGATCGAGTCCCAGGTCTCTCCGTACCCGTTCCAGGTCCTCGTCGCCGATGATGCCTCGACAGACGGGACGCGAGAGCGGCTCCTCGAATGGGCCGGCAGCAGCGAGCTCGACGTCGTCGTGCTGGAGGAGGCCCCGCGCCTGGGCATCACGCTCAACTACGCGCGCGGTTTCGCAGCAGCCGGCGGTCAGTTCGTCGCCGTGCTGGAGGGCGACGACGAGTGGATCTCGATCGACAAGCTCCGGCTGCAGATCGATCACCTCCTCGAGCACCCCGAGCACTCGATGGTCGCTTCCCGGGTGCTCCTGCACGACGAGGCGACCGGCAGCGCCAGCATCGCCCCGGCAATCGGCTTCGCGCGGATGTCGACGTCGGTCAACGCGCGACGCCTGGCAGAGGTGAACTGGTTCGCGACCTTCAGCGCATGCATGTACCGGACGGACGTCCTGGAGCGCCTCTCGCCTGAGGTGTTCGAGATCACGTCGTACGACTGGATGGTCAACCTCTCGGTGCTCGCCTTCGGCGATGCCGGGTTCATCCCCCAGGTTCTGACGCTCTATCGTCAGCATTCCGGCGGCGAATGGTCGAAGACCTCACGACGTGAACGCGATGAGCGAATCCGCCAGCTGCTCCCCCGCTACATCGAGTTGTCGACACCGCAGGTGCAGGTCGAGCTCACCCGGTTGCTGCACGATCTCGAGTCACGGGCGGTGGAGCTCGCCGACGTTCTCGACGGTCCCGCCGGCGCCCTGCCCAACCAGGTCGCGCTCCCCATCCCCCGCACGATGGGTCCGGCTCCCCGGGTCTCCGTGGTGATGACCTCGTACAACCACGAGCGGTGGATCGAGGAGGCGATCTCGAGCGTCCTCGACCAGACGGTGACCGATCTCGAGCTGATCGTCGTCGACGACGCGTCGAAGGACGGGTCGATGGAGGTGGTCGCGCGGTTCGCCGACCCGCGGATGCGCGTCTACCGTTTCGACACGAACCAGGGAGCAGCGTCCGCCCTCAACTTCGCCGTGCAGCAGGCCCGCGCCGAGTTCGTGGCCGTCATCAACTCCGACGATGCGTGGGAGCTCCACAAGCTGCAGCGGCAACTGGACGCGTTCGAGTCGCATCCCGATGTGGGCGCCGTTTTCACCAGCGCGCGCTTCGTCGGCGAGGACGGCGAGCTCCTGGCGCCGGAGCGCATCCCTCACTGGCACAACGTCTTCCGGCAGCGCAACCGGTCGCAGGCCCAGTGGCTGCGCTACTTCTTCGAGAACGGAAACGCGCTCTGCCACCCCAGCGTGCTGATCCGGCGCGAGTTCTACGTCGAGCACGGGCTGTACGACAACCGCATGCGACAGCTGCCCGACTTCGACCGGTGGATCGCGCTAGTCAAGCACTGGCCGATCCACGTCCTCGGTGACGAGGACCTCGTCCGGTTCCGGTTGCTCGAGGCGGAGCAGAACGCGAGTGCCAACAGTCGCGCCAACGTCATCCGTGGCTTCAACGAGCACATCGCGGTGGACGAGCGATTCTTTGAGGGATGCAGCATCGAGTTGCTCATCGAGGCGTTCGGGGATGCGATGGTCAACCCGCACATCACGTTCCCGGACGAGGTGGCGTGCGAGATCGCCCTGCTCTGGTGCAACCTCCCGTGCGCGATGTCCGAGCCGAACCGGGTGCACGGTCTCCGGTCGTTGCGGGCGCTGCTCGGCGACGAGAACACCTCGCTCATCATGCGCTCGCGCTACGGATTCACGGAACTGAACCTGCACGCCATCACCGGGACAGAGACGCACGAGATGTCCGAGGTGACCCGGGAGTGGCTGCTGCAGGTCGAGCAGGGTGCGACCTGGCGCGGCGCGGTCATGACGACGCCGAGCGGCGAGCTGGCGCGCCACGTCTGGGCGCGGATGCGCCAGGTCCCGGTGCGCAGCTGGCCTGTGCGCGCGATGCGTCAGCTCAAGCAGGTGATCAGCAGGTGAATTCGCCCGGTGGCGTCGTCATCCTCGACGACATCTTCCCCAACCTCGTGACCGGCTTCCGGGTGGCCGAATTCAACTGGCTGATGAAGAGAGGCGCGGTCTCCCACGTCCTCACCACTCAGCCGCTGCTCCTTCAGCTGCCCGACTACGCCGCCCTGTACCCGGAGTTCGAGGATCGCGTGCGCGCGTACTCGAGGGAAGCGCTGGCGGGCGCCTCCCTGGCCTGGATGACGTTCCTCAACAACGCGGCCTATTTCCTCGACGATCTGGAGGCGACGGAGACCCCGTTCGTCGTCACCCTGTATCCGGGAGGCGGCCTCGATCTCGGCGACCCGGAGGCCGAACGCAAGTTGGAGTCCGTCCTCGCCTCGCCCTTGCTGCGCGGCGTCATCACCACGCAGCCCGTGGTCACGGCTCGCATCCGGGAGCTCGCTCCGAAGGTGGTCGTCCACGAAATCCTCGGGGTCGTCGTGAATCCCATCTACCTGGGCCCGGGCGCTGGATTCCGCCGGGACTACTTCCCGTCCGGGTCTCCCACCTTGCGGCTGGCATTCGCCGCCCACAAGTACACGCAGCACGGCGAGGACAAAGGCTACGGCGTCTTCCTCGATGCAGTGCGAGGGTTGCGGGAGGAGGGTCTTCCGATCGAGGCCCACGTGGTCGGCGGGTTCTCGCCGGATGATCTGGACGTCTCCGACCTGGACGGCATCCTCACCTTCCACGGCACTCTGAAGACCAAGGAGCTGAAGGGATTCTTCACCGGCATCGATCTGGTGGTGTCTCCGAACCGGCCGGGCGCGCTGTCCGAGAACGCCTTCGATGGTTTCCCGCTGGGCTCGGTCGTCGAAGCGGCCCTCTGCGGGGCCGGCATGGTGGCAACGGATGCCCTCGACCAGAACCGCCTGTTCATGGATGGGCGGAACATCCTCATCGTTCAGCCGTCCGCTGCAGACATCGTGCACCGCGTCCGGGAACTGATCGATGCGCCGGGCGGAATCGGCCGGCTCGCGCAGGCAGGTCTCGCCGTCGTGCGCCGTCATTACGGGGTCGACAGCCAGCTCTGGGCACGCTTGCGTGTCCTGGAGAGCGCGGCTGCTGCCGTCAGGTCGTCGGAAGCGAGTCCAGGTACGCCTTGATCGTGGTGTCCGCCGGACCCACTGTCTGAAGGTGGCCGTGGTGCAGCCAGGCCGCCTGGTCGCACATCTCGGCGACGGTGTCCATGGCATGGGTCACGAGCACCACCGTCTTGCCGGCTTCGCGGAACTGCGCGAAGCGCTGGCGGCACTTCTCCTGGAACTCGGCGTCGCCGACGGCGAGCACCTCGTCGACGATCAGCACGTCCGGGTCGACGTTGATGGCGACCGCGAAACCGAGACGGACGTACATTCCCGAGGAGTAGTTCTTGACGGGCTGATCGATGAAGGCTTCGACGCCCGAGAAGTCGATGATCTCGTCGAGCTTGCGCGTCACCTCCTTCTTCGTCATCCCCAGGATGGAGCCGTTGAGGTAGATGTTCTCGCGCCCGGAGAGTTCCGGATGGAACCCGCTGCCGACCTCGAGGAGCGCGGCCACCCGGCCGCGGGCGGTGATGTCTCCCATGGTGGGGCGGTAGATGCGGGCCAGGCACTTCAGCAGAGTGGACTTGCCCGAGCCGTTGCTCCCGATCAGGCCGAAGGTCGAGCCGGTGGGAACGTCGAACGACACATTCTGGAGCGCCCAGAAATCGTGGTGCACGGACACGCGGCCGCGCATGATCGCCGACTTGAGCGACTGGTTTCGCTCCTTGTAGAGCCGAAAGCGTTTGCTCACGCTCTCGACGCTGACCGCCACGGCGTTCACAGTGCCTCCGCCAGATCGTGTTCCTTGCGCCGGAAGACCACGAGTCCCACCACGAATACGATCACGGCGAACGCGACGCAGTAGGTCACGTCATCCCACGCGGGCCAGCGGTTGTTGTAGAGCAGGTCGCGGAACACGGCCACGAATCGCTCCATCGGATTGAGCCGGTAGAGGTCGTACACCGTCACCGGGGTGCCCAGGAGCCCGCCGGCGTGCGCCGACCGCTGCTGGATGATGTCGATGGGGTAGATGATCGGCGTCAGGAACATCCAGATCTGCAGCAGGATGCCCACGAGGTGCTGCGTGTCCCGGAAGAACACGTTGGCGACCGAGAGCATCAGCGCGACACCGGCCGCGAAGACGGTGAGGACGATCATCATCAGGATGAGCCCCGGCAGCCAAGGGAGGATCCAGGCGCCGCACAGCACGAGCACCACGAGGAGGACCGTCATTTCGAACAGCCAGTTGAATCCGACGGCTCCGACCGTCGACAACGGCAGCACGATCCGGGGGAAGTAGACCTTCTGGATGAGCCCGGCGTTACTGAGCAGGCTCCCCATCCCCGAGTTGACCACAGCCGCGAAGAATGACCAGGGGAGCAGGCCGCACAGGAGCCAGACGGGATAGATGTCGAGTCCGCTCGGGTTGCCCGGGGGCGGCGTGGCCCGCAGGATGAACGCGAACACGATCGTGTAGACGAGCATGCTCGCGAGCGGGTTCACCAGGGACCACAGCTGCCCGAAGATCGTCCGCTTGTACTGTCCGCGGATCTCTCTCATGGTCAGGTTCGCGAGCAGCTCGCGCGCAGAGAGCGCTTCCTTGACGTATGACATTGACCCTCGATAACTGGATGGCCGACCTCGGGCCGTAGCCAAATCTATCCCAGAAGTCTCCACCGCCCGGTCGGGCGGGCGCTGCCTCCCGGAACCGCCAGGCGTCAGCCGGCGGAATCCAGCTCGACCGACTCGCCCGGTCGCAGCATCCGGAGGCGGTCGCTCAGGCCGTGGTCGGCGAAGGCCGCCTCCACATCCCGCTGGCCCTGGGTGAAGTGCGCCCAGCCCTCGGCGTGCACCGGCACGATCACGGCGTCGCCGAGCAGGGCCGCAGCCCGGGCCGCCTTGTCCGCCGTGAGGGTGAGGAACGCATCCAGCCGGGCTGTTCGCGCCGCGCCCGCGAAGAGCAGGGCGATGTCGATCGGACCGAGGTTCTCGGCGACCTCCTCCACGACGCGGAGGGACGCGTTGTCGCCGCTCACGTAGACGGTGGGCAGACCCTCGCCGGCGAGCACGAAGCCGATCACCGGGCCGGAGGAGGCGTCCATCCCGTCGGGTCCGTGCTGGGCCGGGACCCCGTGCACCCGGAGCTCGGAGCCGTCCGGCCGGGGAACGGTCAGATGCGTCCACGGGCCGAGCCCGCGCACCGCGCCCTCGACCCGTTCGGCCGCAGTGGAGGTGCTCACGGTGAGCGGCGCATCCCGCACGACGTCGCGCCCCAGGTCGTCGAGGTTGTCGGGGTGCTGATCGTGTGAGAGGAGCACCACATCCACGGCTCCGACCTGTTCGGGAGTCAGGCTCGCCGCCGTGGTCTTGAGCAGCACACGACCGGCGACGGGATGCTCGCCCGGCGGGTCGAACGTGGGGTCGGTGAGGATGCGGAGGCCGCCGAGCTCGATGAGCGCGGTCGGTCCTCCGATCAGGGTCACGCGGACGGTCACGGGTTCTCCTCTCGCCGCCGCGACCCGCTGGTCGCGCGCAGCCGGAGGAAACGGTAACCCATCCCGATCGCGAGGACCACGAGCCCGGCGACGATGGCCGGCAGGGGCAGGGTCGCGACGAGGACCACGCAGCCGACGGCGCCGGCCACGGCGAGCGCGCGCGGGAAGCGCCGGTGGGCCCGGTCCTGTGTCCAGGCGGAGGCGTTCGCGGTCAGGTAGTAGAGCAGCACGCCGAACGACGAGAAGCCGATCGCGCCGCGCAGGTCGGTGACCGCCACGAGGACGCAGACGATCAGGCCGAGCACCAGCTCCGCGCGGTAGGGGACGCGGAAACGGGGATGGACGGCTGCGAACCAGGACGGGAGGTCGCGGTTGCGCGCCATGGCGAGGCTCGTCCGTCCGATCCCGGCGATCATCGCCAGCAGCGCGCCGAGGGCGGCCGCAGCGGCCCCGATCCGGATGACCACCCCGGGCCACGCGGCCCCGCCGGTGTCCGCCACCGCGCTCAGCGGCGCCGTGACCTCCGCCAGGCCGGCCGCTCCGATGGCGTGCAGCGCCGACACGGCGACGAGTGCGTACACCACCAGGGTGATGCCCAACGCGGTGGTGATGGCCCGGGGGATGGTGCGCACCGGATCCACCACCTCCTCGCCCATCGTGGCCACGCGCGCATACCCGGCGAAGGCGAAGAACAGGAATCCGGCCGACTGCAGGATGCCGTACGCGGTCACCGCCGGACCGGGTTGCGCCGCGCTCGCCGCGCTGTGCGTGAACCCGATGACGACCGCGACGGTGAGCGCCGCCAGGGAGACCGCTACGAGGAGGCGGGTCAGCAGGGCCGTGCGCGTCACCCCCAGAGTGTTGACGACGGTGAGTGCTGCGACGGCCAGGATGGCGACCGGCTTCACCCACGGACCGGGCACCGCGTACGTGGCGAAGGTGAGGGCCATCGCCGCCGAGCTGGCGGTCTTGCCGACCACGAACGACCAGCCGGCGAAGAACCCGGCCCACTCGCCGAGCCGCTCCCGGCCGTAGACGTAGGTGCCGCCGGAGGTCGGGTACTGGGCGGCGAGCTGCGCCGAGGAGGTCGCATTGCAGAACGCGATGAAGCCGGCGACGACGAGTCCCACTAGGAGTCCGGCACCGGCGGCGGCCGCGGCGGGAGCGAACGCGGCGAAGACGCCCGCGCCGATCTTCGACCCGAGACCGATGCTGATCGCGTCCGCCAGGGTCAGTCGGCGGGCGAGCGAGTCGTTCCCCCGCGGCGGGGTGGATGCGGCGGTCACGGGACGCAGTCTAGGGCCGGCCGATGACATCCCCGGATGACGTCGTGCTGCTGCGCGCCCTCCCGGACGATGGACCTCCAGCGCCGGACGGAGTACCGTCGCGCGGTCAGCACAGAACGGAAGGACGACGCCATGAGCGACGAGAACACCCGCCCCGACGCCGACGAGCTGCCCGACGGCGCCGCCTCCGACGGCAGTGCCCCCGAGCCCGGCGAGGACACGAGCTCGGGCGGCGGTCCCGACGAGCACAAGCCCGCCCATCGCGCCTAGCCGCCCCGGCCGCGCCCCACTCCGCCCGCGCCCCACCCGCGCCCCACTCCGCCCGCGCCGCGCCCCGCCCGCGCCATCGAGTACACGAAGACTGCACGTTCTGAGCTCGAAATCGTGCAGTCTTTGCGGACTCGATGGTGGGGCGGTGGTGCGTGGGCGTGGGCGGCGGTGGGTCAGCGGCGGTGCAGGGGGCGGACGCTGAGGGACTCGACGGTTCCGGAGGGCGGCAGGTCGACGGCGGTGCGGACGGTCGCCGCGACCATCTCGGGCGTTATCGTGTACTCCGTGTCGTATTCGTTGCCTTCGCGGGCGACGAGCGCGCGCTGCATGTCGGTGTCGACCCGGCCCGGATGGATGCTGCTGACGCGCACTCCGCGCGGCCGCTCCTCCTCGCGGAGCGCGTCCGTGAGCGCCCGCAACGCGAACTTCGACCCCGCGTACGCCCCGCCGCCGGGAGAGCTGGCCAGTCCCGACCCGCTGTTGATCGCGACGACCAGCCCGCCGGCCGCCCGCAACGCCGGCAATGCCCGCCGGGTGAGCTCCGCGACGGCGAACACATTCACCTCGAAGACGTGCCTCCATGTCTCGGCGTCGGTCTCCTCGACCGTCCCGCCGTCCTCGACCCCGGCCGAGTGGACCAGCACATCCAGTCGCCCGGGCAGGGGCGGGAGCGTGTCGCCGGCGAGGTCGGCGACGAAGGGCTCGGCGGACGGCAACAGAGCGACCACCGCATCGACGGCGGCGGCGTCCCGCCCTCCGACGAGGATGTGGTGCGTGCGGCCGAGCTCGACCGCGATCGCCCGGCCGATCCCGCGCGACGCGCCCGTCACGAGGGCCACCGGACGGTCCGCGGCGATGGTGCCCGAAGAATCCATGCTCCGACCCTACGCGGATCGTCCGTGACCGCCGCTGCAGGAGCCAAGGTGACCGGAAGCCGACCGGTGCGGCCGTCGCGGCGCCGCCGGTTGGGCCGGCCCGGTCGCACCGGGCGATTGCGGGAGATTCGAACGAATCCCGTTCGAATCTCCTTCAGCACTGCCATTCGAAGGAGATTCGAAACCCGATCTCCTTCGATAGCCCACGGGCGGGTGCAGGTGGGAAGGCGGGTCAGGCGGCCAGACATGCAGGCAGGCCACCGGCCGGCGAGCCAGCCAGGTGGCCAGGTCGGTCCGGCCGACCGGCCCGGCTCCCCTAGGGTGTGGATGTGCGGGAGGTGTGGACGTGAGCGAGCCAGGGCGTGCCCCGGGGGTGCGCGAGGTGGCCGCTGCGGCGGGCGTCTCGCGCCAGACCGTGTCGCGCGTGCTCAACGACCATCCGAGCATCCGGCCCGAGACGCGGGAGCGCGTGCTCGCGGCGATGACCGACCTGGACTTCCGGCCGAATCGCGCCGCGCGGATGCTGACGACGGCGCGCTCGCGGACGATCGGCGTGCTCGCCGCATCCACGTCCTCGCTGTTCGGGCCGGCCTCGAGCATCGACGCGGTGGAGCGCGCTGGTCGCGACGCCGGTTACACGGTCACCGTGGCGCATGCCGGGTCCCTCGACTCCGACGACCTGGAGGCTGCCCTCGACCACCTGCGCGCGCAGGCCGTGGAGGGTGTGGTCGTGATCGCCCCGCAGCAGCGGGTGCAGGATGCGATGGCGCAGTTCTCGCTGTCCGTCCCCTCGGTCACGCTCCACGGAGCGGGCGGGGCCGGCGATGAAGGCGTCTTCGTGGACCAGGTGCTCGGCGCGCGACTGGCCACCCGCCACCTGCTCACTGCCGGCCACCGGCGGATCGCGCATCTGACCGGTCCGGGCGACTGGACGGAGGCGCGGGCGCGACGGGAGGGGTTCCTGTCCGAGATGGCGGCGGCCGGCGCCGATCCGGTGGTCTCGCCCGAGGGCGACTGGACCGCGGCGTCGGGTGCCGCGATCGGCGCGGCCCTGGTGGGCGACCGGACGATCTCGGCGGTGTTCGCCTCCAATGACCAGATGGCGCTCGGAGTGCTCTACGCGGCCCGGCTCGCGGGACGCGCGGTGCCGGACGAGTTGGCGGTGGTCGGGTTCGACGACATCCCCGAGGCCGCGTTCTTCGCTCCGCCGCTCACGACCGTGCGGCAGGAGTTCGACGAGCTGGGGCGGCGGTGCGTCGCCCGCCTGGTGTCGCTGATCGAGGGCGGCGACCTCGGCTTCGAGGAGCCCGTGGCACCGGTGCTCGTCGTGCGCGACTCGGCCTGATGGCGTATGCTTCCTCTGTCAATGTGACCGGTCACAAAGGAGTGGATGCCATGCAGCCCGCCGCCGCACCCGACGCCCGCGCGCGCGAAGCGATCGCCGCCGGACGCACCGCCCTCGGCATCGAGCTCGGCTCGACGCGGATCAAGGCGTGCCTCGTGGACGCCGACGATCCGTCGGTCGTTCTCGCCGTCGGCGCCCACGAGTGGGAGAACTCCTACGTCGACCGGCGCTGGACCTACTCGCTGGAGGAGGTCTGGACCGGCCTCCGCGCCGCCTACGCCGGCCTCGTCGCCGACGCCGAGCAGCGCCACGGCGTCGCACCGACGACCATCGGAGCGCTCGGCGTCTCGGCCATGATGCACGGCTACCTCGCGTTCGACGAGCGGGACGAGCTCCTCGTCCCGTTCCGCACCTGGCGCAACACCAGCACGGGCGCCGCCGCGCGCGAGCTGACCGAACTGCTCGGGGTCAACATCCCGCTCCGCTGGTCGATCGCCCACCTGCACCAGGCCGTGATCGACGCCGAGCCGCACATCCCCTCGGTCCGCTTCGTCACCACGCTCGCGGGTTACGTGCACTGGCAGCTGACGGGCCGCCGGGTGCTCGGCGTCGGCGACGCATCCGGGATGTTCCCGATCGACCCGGCCACGACGGACTACGACGAGGCCCTCGTCGGCCGCTACGACGGCCTGGCCGCCGGCCGCATCCTGCCGCTGCGCGACCTGCTGCCGGAGGTGCTCTCGGCCGGGGAGCCGGCCGGCGAGCTGACCGCCGCGGGCGCCGCCCTCCTCGACCCGTCCGGCGCCCTGCGTCCCGGCGTGCCGCTGTGCCCGCCGGAGGGCGACGCGGGAACCGGGATGGTCGCGACCGCCTCGGTCGCGCCGCGCACCGGCAACGTCAGCGCCGGCACGAGCATCTTCGCGATGGTCGTGCTGGAGCGTCCACTCGCCGAGGTGCATGACGAACTGGATGTCGTGACCACGCCCGCGGGCGACCCCGTCGCGATGGTGCACTGCAACAACGGCGCGAGCGAGCTCGCGGAGTGGGCGGGCCTGTTCGGCCGGTTCGCCGCGGCCTCCGGACGCCCCACCGAGCCCGACGCCGTGTTCGAGACGCTGTTGCGCGAGGCTCTGACCGGCGAGGACGACGCGGGCGGCCTCCTCGCCTACAACCACCTGGCCGGGGAGCCGATCGCCGGCCTCGACGAGGGACGACCGCTGCTCGTCCGCACACCCGGCAGCCGGTTCACGCTCGGCAACCTGATGCGCGCCGAGGTCTACGGCGTCTTCGCGACCCTGGCGCTCGGGATGCGCGTCCTCGCCCAGGAGGGCGTGGCGCTCGACCGGATGCTCGCCCACGGCGGGGTGTTCCGCACCGCGGGCGTGGCGCAGCGTTTCCTCGCCGGCGCTCTCGACGCCCCGGTCTCGGTCGCGCACACCGCCTCCGAAGGTGGAGCCTGGGGGATCGCGGTGCTCGCCGCCTACCTCGGGTCGCGCGCCGGGACGGGTCAGGACCTCGACACGTACCTGCAGGAGAGCGTGTTCCGCGACGTCGCGTTCGAGACCGCCGAGCCGAGCGCGGAGGATGTCGCGGGCTTCGCCGCCTACCTCGACCGCTACGACGCCGGCCTCGCCGTCGAGCGCGCAGCGGTCGTCGCGCTGCCGGACGCCGCCAGCCCCGACGCAACCGCCCCCGCCACTCCGGAAGGAACCGACCAGTGACCCCCGCCGAATCCGCCGCCGTCCGCGCCGCCCGCGAGCGCGTCGCCGCCCTCCACGCCGAGCTCGTCCGTTACGGGCTCGTCGTCTGGACCGGCGGCAACGTCTCCGAGCGCGTCCCGGGCGAGGGCTTCTTCGTCATCAAGCCGAGCGGCGTCGACTACGACGACCTGGCGCCCGAGAACATGATCCTCTGCACCCTCGACGGTGCGGTCGTCCCCGGCTCCCTCGGCTCGGAGCGGTCGCCCTCCTCGGACACCGCGGCGCATGCCTTCGTCTACCGGAACATGCCCGAGGTCGGCGGAGTCGTGCACACGCACTCCACCTACGCCACCGCCTGGGCGGCGCGCGCCGAGCCCATCCCCTGCGCCATCACCGCGATGGCGGACGAGTTCGGCGGCGACATCCCGGTGGGCCCGTTCGCGATCATCGGCGACGACTCCATCGGCCGCGGCATCGTCCAGACCCTGACGGGTCACCGCAGCCGTGCCGTCCTCATGCAGAATCACGGCGTCTTCACAATCGGCAAAGATGCACGGGATGCCGTGAAGGCCGCCGTCATGGCCGAGGACGTCGCCCGCACGATGCACATCGCCCGCCAGGGCGGCGACATCGTCCCCATCCCGCAGGAGGCGATCGACAGCCTCTTCGACCGCTATCAGAACGTGTACGGACAGAACCCGGAAGGATCCATCTCCTGATGCCGAAGCTCACCACCTCCCTCGACGTCTACGAGGTCTGGTTCCTGACCGGGAGCCAGCACCTGTACGGCCCGGAGACCCTCGCCCAGGTCGCCGACCAGTCGCGCGCCATCGCCGACGAGCTGGGCGCCTCCTCCGCTGTGCCGGTCCGCATCGTGTGGAAGCCGGTCCTCACCGACTCCGATGCCATCCGCCGCATCATGCTGGAGGCGAATGCCGACGACCGCGTGATCGGCGTGATCGCGTGGATGCACACCTTCAGCCCCGCGAAGATGTGGATCACGGGCCTCGACGCCCTCCAGAAGCCGCTCCTGCACCTGCACACGCAGGCGAACGTGGAGCTGCCCTGGGCCGAGATCGACTTCGACTTCATGAACCTGAACCAGGCCGCCCACGGCGACCGCGAGTTCGGCTACATCCTGACCCGCCTCGGGGTCCCCCGCACGACCGTCGCCGGTCACGTCTCCAACCCGGTCGTTGCCGCACGAGTCGGAACGTGGATGCGCGCCGCCGCCGGGCACGCGGCCACCCGCACCCTGAAGCTCGCCCGCTTCGGCGACAACATGCGGTTCGTCGCCGTGACCGAAGGCGACAAGACGGAGGCCGAGCACGTCTTCGGCGTCCAGGTGAACACCTGGGGCGTGAACGAGCTCGCAGCGGCGGTGGCCGCCGCATCCACGGAGGCCGTCGACGCCCTGGTCGCCGAGTACGAGGAGCTGTACGACGTCGCGCCGGAGCTCCGCCGCGGCGGCGACCGCCACCAGTCGCTGCGCGACGGTGCGGCGATCGAGCTGGGCCTGCGCTCCTTCCTGGAGGAGGGCGGCTTCGGCGCCTTCACCACCAGCTTCGAAGACCTGGGCGACCTGAAGCAGCTGCCCGGTCTCGCGGTGCAGCGTCTGATGGCCGAGGGATACGGCTTCGGTGCGGAGGGCGACTGGAAGACCGCGGTCCTGGTCCGCGCGGCTAACGTGATGGGCGCGGGGCTCCCGGGTGGCGCCTCCCTCATGGAGGACTACACCTACGACCTGACGCCCGGCGACGAGCGCATCCTCGGCGCGCACATGCTCGAGGTGAGCCCGTCCCTGTCGTCGGCCAAGCCGACCCTCGAGGTGCACCCGCTCGGCATCGGCGGCAAGGACGACCCGGTGCGCCTGGTCTTCACGGCCGACTCCGGTCCCGCGGTGGTCGTCGCCCTGTCGGACGTGCGGGACCGCTTCCGCCTGGTCGCCAACGTCGTGGAGGTCGTGGAGCCGTCGGCCCCGCTGCCCAAGCTCCCGGTCGGCCGCGCCGTCTGGAAGCCGGCGCCCGACTTCACCACCTCCGCCACCGCGTGGCTGGAGGCGGGGGCCGCGCACCACACCGTCATGAGCACGGCGGTAGGCGTCGAGGTGTTCGAGGACTTCGCCCGGATGGCACGCACCGAGCTGCTTGTCATCGACGAGTCGACCACTCTGCGGCAGTTCCGGCGCGACCTCGAGGGCAACGCGGCGTACTACCGCCTCGCCCGCGGGATCTGACGCGCCTCTCGTCGGACGGCACCTCGTTGCACGCGCCATTGCGACCGCAACGGGGTGCCCTCCGGCGGGATCCGGTCAGGTGCGGCGGAGCATCCGGAGGCCGGCAGGGATGGACAGCACCGCGACCGCCGCGACGAAGACGACGAGCACGGTGACCAGCGGCCAGAGGATAAGCGCGACACCGACGAGCAGGACCGGCAGCGCCAGGCCGATGTAGGCGATCAGGAAGATCGCCGCGAGCACCTCGCCCCGGCGCTCGGGAGCCGCCAGCGACGCCGCCACCGCGATGGCGGAGCGGAACTGCAGGCCGACTCCGGCGCCCGCCAGCACCCCGCTGACGACGAACGCCGGGAGGGATGCCGCCAGTACGCCCGCCGCCAAGCCGCCGAGGCCGACCAGCATGAGCGTCAGCGCCAGGATCAGCTGGGCGCGGGTGCCCAGCCGGGCGAAGACGATCTGCGACACCGCGGAGGCGGCGAACACCGCGAACGGCACGAAGCCGGCCAGCAGGTGCGAGGTCTGGTGCAGCGTCCCGGCCAGCACGCTCGGCGCCAGGGACGTGAACAGTCCGAACACCGCGAAACCGGCGAACGCGGCGACCGCCGCCGCGGAGAACGCCCCGCGCGCCTCCGCCGGGAGCGAGATGCGCTGGGGGCGGTACGCCGGCCGCTCCTCCGCGCGCTCGACCGTCTCCGGCACCAGCGCGACGGCGACGGCGGCCACGGCCAGGATGAGCAGGAACATCGCGTACGGCAGCACGAGCGGCTGCGGGAGCAGCTGGGCGAAGGCGCCGGCGATCAGGGGACCGAGCGCGAGGCCTCCCGTGTTGACGACGGTGGAGACGGTGCCCGCCAGGCGCGGGCCCTCCTCCGGGCGTGCGACCGCCCGGAGCTCGCTCAGATGTGCGGTCGCGCTCGCGGTGTGTGCGCCGACGCCGACGCCGGAGACGATCCGCGCCACGATGAGGCCGGCCACGTCGTTCCACACCAGGAAGAGCGCGGCGGCCACGATCTCGAGCAGCACGGCGATCAGCACCATCCGCCGCCGCCCGGCCCAGTCGCTGAGGTGGCCGATGAGGAAGAGGCTGGCGATGACGCCCACCGCGTACGCCGCGAAGATGACCGTCACGACCCACGTCGGGAAGCCGTCCCGCGCCTGGTACAGCGAATACAGCGGAGTGGGGATGGTCGAGAACGCCATCACCGCGAGGAAGGCTGCCGCGATGACCCAGAAGCCCGCTCCGTGGCGGAGGCGGAAGCGGGCGGGGATGGTGTCGAGCGTGCTGGTCATGATCCGATGATGCGCCCCGGGCATCCATCGGGTCCAGCGGAAATAACCGATGGAGAGAATCGGTCTGGCCGATAGTACGATGACGTCGTGGACACCCGGCAGCTGGAGTACTTCGCGGCGGTGGCCGACGAGCTGAGCTTCACCCGCGCCGCCGACCGGGTCTTCGCGGCCCAGTCGACGGTGTCCGGCGGCATCCGGAGCCTCGAGCGCGAGCTCGGCGCCGAGCTGTTCGAGCGGGACGCGCACGGCGTGCGGCTGACCGAGGTCGGGGAGGCGGTGCTCGTGGAGGCGCGCGCCACCCTCCAGAGCCTGGAGCGGATGCGCGAACAGGCCGACCGCGAGGGTCCGATGCGCGGCACCGTCCGCGTCGGAATCTTCACGAACCTGACCACGGTCGATCTGCCCGGCATCATGGGCGAGTTCCATAGCCGGCACCCCGAGGTCGACCTGCGGCTGGGTCCCTCCCCGAGTGGGTCGGCCGGCCTGGTCGAGGACGTGCGGCAGGGCCGGATCGACATCGCGTTCCACGGTCTGCCCGATGCGGTGCCCGACCTCATGACCCGGCCGCTCGTCGATTCGCCCTTCCTCGCCGTGCTGCCGGAGGACCACCGGCGCGCAGGCGACTCTTCGGTCTCGCTGGCCGACCTCGCGGACGAGCCCTGGGTGGATGGGCGGCCCGGCTTCGGCAACCGCACCACCCTCGACCGCGCCTTCAGCGCGCTCGGTCTCACGCGCCGGATCCCCACCGAGCTCGCCGACCTCGGCGAGATCCCCCGGTTCGTCGCCGCGGGCCTCGGCGTCGCCGCCCTGCCCGAGCTGACCATCCTCCCTGCACCGGGCACGGTCGTCCGGCGGCTCGCCGAGCGCATCGACTGGCGGCTCAGCGCGATCGCCCGCCCGCGCTCCGGTCGCGCGGCCGAGGCCCTGCTCGCGCTCCTGGCGGAGCGCATCCCGGGTCAGCCCAGCCAGCGGTACTCGAGCTCGGGGCGGCCGGGGGTGCCGTAGCGGGGCGAGCGCGAGATCCGCTCGGTGTCGGCGAGGTGCTCCAGGTAGCGGGGGGCGGTGACGCGGTACTGGTGGAGCGGCTCCGCCACCTCCATCGCGTAGAGCGGCCGGTCGACGCTACGGAGGTACTCGACGACCGCCTGCAGCGTCGGCTCGGACAGGCCCTTGGGAAGCGGTACGTCGGACGGCGTGCGAAGCGACGCGAGCATCCGGTCGACGTCGTCCTGCGTGGCGTGCGCCGAGCCGCTTTCCAGCCGGCGCCGGTAGTCGAGGTAGGTCTGCAGCTTCGCGGCG
>JBQCCO010000307.1:0-7979 GCA_051962155.1 Leifsonia sp.
AGAGACGATCGTGGTGGAGAGCGGAGAGGGTGTGTGGCTGGTGGGGTTCTGGATTTTCGTTATCGGGACCGGCTCGGCGCCGTGCCGGCTTCCGATCCCCGGGGCGGAGAAGGCCGTGACCTCGCACGACTTCTTCCGGCTGGGCGCGGATCTGCCCTTCCCGGCCCGCCCGGTGATCATCGGCGGCGGCTATATCGGTGTCGAGCTCGCCTCGATGCTGGAGCATCTCGGCGCGAAGCCGGTCGTGCTCGAGCTGACGGATCAGCTGCTGCCCGGTTTCGACGCCGACCTTGCGACGTTCCTGGGTCGCTCGCTCGGCGGACGGGTAGACGTGCGGCTCGGTGCGGAGGTGACCGCCATCGAGGAATCCGGCGGGAGCCTTCTGGTGCGTTACCGCACGCGCGGTGCGCAGGGCGCGGAGGAGTTCTCGGTCAGTGGCGACCAGGTCGTCATGGCGACGGGACGCGTCTCTGTCCTTCCCGACGGCGTGGAGGCGCTCGAGCTGGACCGCGACGCTTCCGGCGCTCCTGTCGTCGATTCCCGACTTGCGACCAGCCGCCCCTCGGTGTGGGCGCCGGGCGATGTCAACCGCCGGAGTATGCTCTTCCACTCCGCCGTCCGGCAGAGCGCCGTCGTCGCGCACAATATCCTCGCCGGCGGGCCGGCGGACCGGATGAACTTCTCCGGCGTCCCGTTCACCGTGTTCACTGACCCCGAGATCGCCAGCGTCGGACTGACCGAATCCGAGG
Organism: Leifsonia sp.; assembly: GCA_051962155.1. Taxonomy (GTDB): domain Bacteria; phylum Actinomycetota; class Actinomycetes; order Actinomycetales; family Microbacteriaceae; genus Leifsonia. The sequence continues at coordinate 750 of JBQCCO010000307.1, forward strand.
CATCCCGCAAGGTCGACGAGGTCGCGATCGGGACCTATGACTGCGCCACGGATTCCCGGGCGCAGATCTTCGGCGAGACGGACGGCTTCCTCAAGCTGGTCTTCGACGGCCACACCGGCCGGCTGCTCGGCGCCCAGCTTGCCGGACTCGACGCCGCACAGCTGGCAGCTCCGCTCGCCCTCGCAGTGCACGCCGGTCTCGGTGCCACACAGCTGGCCGAGTCCGCGTTCCCCCACCCGATGGTCTCCGAGGGCATCAACAAGGCCGCCCGCTCCGTGCTGTCGTAAGCCGCGATCCTCATACGGTCGCGTATCCATTGCGCCGTCTTGTGGCCGGCACCCGCCCGTCCTCGAACGGCCTTCACCAGCGAAGGGAGACCCCGTGAGCGTTGTCCTGGCCGTCGTCCTCGGGGCGATCATCGGCCTCAGTCTCGGCGCACTCGGCGGTGGCGGGTCGATCCTCACGGTGCCCGCGCTCGTCTACATCCTCGGGCAGTCCGCGCATCAGGCTGTTGCCGAAAGCCTGATCGTGGTCGGCGTCACCTCGATCGTCGCCGCGATCAGCCACGCCAGGGCGCATCATGTCCGCTGGGGCACCGGCGCCGTCTTCGGGGTGCTCGGCGTCGTCACCTCCTACCTCGGCTCCGCCCTCAGCGCACTGATCGACCCCAACCTCCTCCTGTTGGCCTTCGCTGCCCTCGTCCTGATCGCCGCGGTAGCGATGTGGACGCGCACCCGCCCGAAGGGCGGGAAGGAAGCCGCCCCTCCGACGAGGCTGCCCTCGGACGGCAGGTGGAACCGTGCGGCCACGCTGCGCGTCGTGAGCAGCGCCCTGATCGTGGGCTTCCTCACCGGATTCCTCGGCGTCGGCGGCGGATTCGTGATCGTCCCCGCACTCGTGCTCTCCCTCGGCATGGAGATGCCGATCGCGGTCGGCACCTCGCTGCTGGTAATCGCGATCAACTGCGCCGTCTCCCTCGTGCCGCACCTCGGCACCGCCACCATCGACTGGAAGATCGTGATCCCCTTCACGCTCGGCGCCGTCGCAGCCTCCCTCGGCGGCAAACTCGTTGCCGACAAGGCATCCGGGAAATGGCTCACCCGTTCCTTCGTGTTCCTCCTCATCGCCGTCGCGATCTACGTCGCCACCCGCAGCATCCTCGCGCTCACCGCATGAATACTCCGGTCGTGATGATCGAGTGGGCCGACTTCTGCTGCCCGTTCTGCGGCATGTTCGTACTGGAGACCCAGCCTGCGCCGGTCAAAGACCACGTCGACACCGGGAAGCTACGGATCAAGTAGCGGGACATGCCGGTGCAAATTGCCAGCAGTCAGTGAACACAGCGGTCGCGTGCAGGCCGCCGAGAGCAGGCCCGGTTCTGGCAGTTCCACGACGCCGCACACGTCGTCGTTCCGCCTGCGGCCATGCCGACCTGATACGTCGACCTGATCCAGCTCGCGCAGCAGGCCGGAGTACCAGACATGGTGAGCTTCGAGTCCGAGACGAACGATCCAGCCCTGCTGAAGGAGATCGAAGCCGATCTCGCCCAGGGGTACGAGCCCGGCATCAGGACCACGCCAGCCTTACTCGTCGGCGACATGCTCCTGCTCGGCGCACAGTCCCTCACCGTCGGCCGGTCGGATCGCCCGTCATCGGCATCGTCCTGCTCCTCACCTACGACACAGCTACTCGCCTGGTAACTGTGGATGGCCCTCAGCAGTCGCATCTCGGCTTGAAGTCCCCGGGTTCGCAAGTCTCCAACCACCACTCGGACAGCGCACCCGTATCCGCGTCGTGGAACACCGGCCCTCTCTGCACGGCGCTCGTGGCCGGCGCCCTGATCGCCCTGGCATTGACCCAGCAGCAGCAACGAAGCCCCCGCCGCGCAGACCCAGAAGGAACCAGTCGATGACCCCCCACGAGCCGAACCGTCCGACCGAACCTGCTAACCGGCCGCAACAGAAGAGAGCCCGCCGGCTCTTCGCGACCGCGACTGTAACACTGGTGGTGCTCATCACCGGTGTATTCACGGTCGACATACGACCGCTTCACCGTCCCGGCCGGCGAAGGCGTCCTCGTAGACCGCCAGCGGGTTGGCCTAGTCAGTTTCTGTCAGGACTGTAGCGCGGTCGGATATGGGATCCATCTGTGCTGGCGAAGCCATTCGACCGCGAGCCCGGTCCAGACCGACACACCAGAATCGTCGAGTGCAAGACCAAGCCCATGCGGCCCGTGCTGAAAGACGTGTAGTTCGTGAGGCACGCTGTGCGTTGCCAGCGCGCACCCTAGAAGATAGCTGTGCTGTACTGCGACAGATTCGTCGTCGGCGGTGTGCCAAATGAAGAAGGGTGGGGCGTCCTTTGTGACAAGCCGATTCAGTGATGTGGTCGCAGACAGCTCAGGGCTCGGATCGGTTCCGATCAGACGTCGACTCGACCCAGGGTGTCTGTATGACTCCATCGAAACCACGGGATAGCCAAGAATTACTGTATCGACGTGGGTCGAGTCATCCTCCGGGCACAAAGCTGCCATCCCAGCGGCGTGGCCACCGGCTGAGAATCCGACCAAGCCCACACGTTCCGCTCCCACCGACCGGATCCGCCGGATCTCTCCCCGTACTGCCTGGAGTACGTCCGGATGCCGTGTCTGTACCGGGTAACGGAACACGCTCGCCTCGATCCCGAGTGACCTGATCCATCCGGCGACAGGCTCAGCCTCATGGACGCCATGAACCGCGTAGCCTCCACCGGGAAGCACGATGAAGTGAGATGTGCTCATGCTGTTCGGTCCCCCCGTCCGCTCAGTGGCAAGCGGACTCTTCGCATAGATGGCAACGCCCCAAGGCTCAGATCGACCTTGATCGGAGCGTGCATGAAGTCCAACGTTGTCAGGAACACGGCATCTGGGCCTATCGAGGCGAACTGTCTGGATGATCTGCAGCGACGGCGACCCGATCTCGAAGGTACTCCATCGTCCCCGCGGCTCACCTCTGTGACATCAGCCGCCGAGTCGACACACGCGGGCATGATCGCGAGGGCGCCATCCCACGCCAGCCGGCTGCAGGCGTCGACTCCCACAGCTCCGGTCTTTAGCACTTTGGTTTTCTCGATCACCGGTTCTTCTGCTTCATGGACAACTTCTCCTTCAGTCGTGGTAGCACGACCTCCAGCCAGCGATCTGCAATCAGGCGGTGACCCCGCTCGGCCGGATGAATGCCATCAGGAGCGACCGACTCGGTCCCCTCGACGGCCGCTTCCCGGCGCAACGTATCGTCGAGCGGGACGAAGAGGACGTTGTGCTGGCGTGCGACAGCACGCGCGACCTCGATCTTCTCCTCGAGGTCCTCGGCTCGCCATCGCGCGATCTCGTCAGAGAGGGGAAGGATGAAGGGCTCCATGATGACGATCTCGACATTACGTGACAGGGACACCCGGACGATGGCATCGAGGTCGGAGCGGTATGAGAGGGGCGAGGTCGTCTCGTCCCGGGTGTATCGGCGTCTGGTGTCGTTGACCCCGACGAGAACGCTGGCCAGTACCGGCATCTGGCCTAGGACCTCCACCTCCCAGTGCTGGCGGACGTCATGTGCTCGACGGCCGCCGACTCCACTATTGACGACCCGGATGCCGGGCAGCTCGTCGGCGACGATCCGGACGTAACCGCGGCCAAGAATCCCCGGGGCGTCGCCCCGCTCGGCCTCTGTGACGCTGTCCCCGGCGAACACGATCGTGCCCACACCGTCGGACTCCATCGCCCTGTCTCCTGTCATGCCGCGTGCCGGCTCTCGATCGCAGACGCGCATCGCCGGAGCGCGGCATCGCCAGCCCCTACAGCGTCCAACGCTGCAAGTCCGGCACCCACGACGGGCGGTGCGGTGACCCAGATCGGGCGCGCCGACGGTGCAGACGAGCCGAGTCGAGCGAGGACCTCATCCACCAGTAGCGGCGGACGAGCGGCAAGCACCCCGCCCCCGAGCACGACCGGAACCGCCCGGTCGTCGAGTCCGAGCCGATCGATCGTGGTCGTCACCAGCACGGCGACCTCCTCTGCCTGACGCGAGATAAGACGCCTCGAAACCGGATCGGCCTGCGCGGCAGCGTCGAAGAGCACGCGGCACAGCCGGTTTCGCATGTCGTTCGCGTCGATCCGCCCGAAATGCAATGCCTCGACGATCTCAGCGACGTTGTGGAAACCGAGTGCCTCCGGAACAGCCTCGGCCAGCAGCGTTCTCGCTCCTCTGCCATCCTCGGCGCGTGCGGCATGCCACAGCGCCTCTGCGCCCAGTTGAGCGCCTCCGCCCCAATCACCGGAGATCTCCCCCAGCGCCGGGAACCTGACCGTCGCACCGTCCGACCGCACACCGACAGCGTTGATGCCCGTGCCGCAGACGACGGCGACCGCGTCACGCTCGCTCGTTCCCGCGCGAAGCAGGGCGAACAGATCGTTGTCGAGAACGTCCGGGGCTCCGCCGCCGTCTTTCCAGCCGGCCAGCGCACGACGGCCGCGCACGATATCCTCGGGCAGGTCGAGTCCGGCGAGATAGACGTGCGTCGCGATGATGCGCTGGCCGGGAACGAGTCCGAGCAGCTCGGTGCGGAGCCGGGTCAGCAGGCGTTCGGTCGCCTCCCATCCGAGAGCCTGCGGATTCGACCCTGGCCCTCTGACACGGCCGAGAAGTCTTCCGTCGGTTCTGACGAGGACCATGTCGGTCTTGGTCCCGCCCCCGTCGACGGCGAGAACGGCGTCGTCTCCTGTCTTCTCCGGACGCGACCGAATCACGCGGTCCACCGCAGGTAATTCGCGTTGTGGGCGATGAGCAGGTCGGCCAACCGCGCGGCCCGATCGATTTGTCCGACCAGCGGATGGGCGAGCAGGGCGTGCGTCACGCGGTCCCGTCCACCGTGTACGGCCGCGTCGAGCGCCAGCCGCTCATATGCGGCGACGTGGGAGATCAAGCCCGCCAGGTCGGAGGGGACAGGTGCAACGGGTTCCGGCACAATCGACACAGCGTTGACTCGCGCCGGGACCTCGATGACATGGTCGTCGGGGAGGAAGGGAAGGGTGCCGCGGTTGAACACGTTCAGCACCTGGACGTCGCCTCGGTCGTTGAGCACCGACGACAGCACGTCGATCGCAGCATCGGAATAGTAGGCTCCTCCGCGATCGGCGAGCTCGGCGGGCTTCGTCACCACCGTCTCGTCCGCGTACTTCTCCAGTAGTTTCCGTTCGGTCGCCATCACCGTCTCTGCCCGAGTCGGCTCGTGCAACTGCTCGACGAGCATGGCGTCGTGCGCGTAGTAGTACCTCAAGTAAGGCGATGGGATCGCGTGCTGCAGGCTCAGGACGCGCGCATCTATGCCGATCTGGCGTGCGGTCTCGTCCAGACGTGGCCCGATCAGTTCGTCGAGGACGTCGTGTTCGACGCCGCCGTCGTCGGTGACGTGCACGCCGAGCTCCCACGTCAGATGGTTGAGTCCGACGTGGTCGAGGCGGATCCTGTCGGAGGCGACTCCGAACTGGGCTGCAAACCTCCGTTGGTTCCCGATGGCCACGTTGCACAGCCCTACGGCACGGTGGCCCGCAGTCAACAGGGCTCGAGTGACGATCCCGACCGGATTCGTGAAGTCCACGATCCAGGCGTCGGGTCGCGCATGGAGTCGAATCTTCTCTGCGATGTCGAGAACGACGGGAACGGTGCGGAGCGCTTTCGCAAGACCCCCGGGTCCGGTGGTCTCCTGACCGATGCAGTGGACCTCGTGGGGCCAGGTCTCATCCGATTGGCGGGTACGCTGACCGCCGATGCGAAGTTGCAGCATGACGGCATCCGCGTCGGCGATGCCGGCGATCAGATCGTCTGTGACATGTACTGTCCCGGGATGGCCGGCGTGCGCGAACATCCGCTTGGCCACTCCGCCGACCAGACGACGACGTTCAGGATCCGGGTCGACCAGCCAGAGCTCGCTGATCGGAAGTCTGTCGCGGAGCCGGGCGAACCCGTCCACCAGTTCTGGTGTGTAGGTAGAGCCGCCCCCGATGATGGCAAGCTTCACTGTCCTTGTTCTCCTTTCGACTGCGATCGTTCACGAGAAGCCGTCCAGGATGGATCAGACGGTTCGGCACGAAGGGCCATCACGTCCGGGATCCGTTCGGCCACAGCCTCGCGAAATGGTGCGCTGGCTCTCAACGCCTCCGGGAAGATCACCGCGTTCCGAACGAGACGATCGACCGCGGACCAGGGGTCGCCGCGCAGCGAGGCCGAGGTGCCGATGGCTCGTTGCAGTTCCCCTGCCAAGGGGTCCTGCAGGGCGGGGCCATCTCGATCGGACGTCGAGGCGATGAAGACGATCCAGGCCGCCACGCCGAATGCGAGCTCGCGTGGGATGCCGCCGCTGCGCACCCGGTCCGCTGCGGTCTCGAGCAGCCGTTGCGGAATCTTCTGCGAGCCGTCCATCGCGATCTGCTGAGTGGTGTGCGCCAACGCTGGGTTCGCGAAGCGCTTCAGCATACTGTCGCGATACCGCGCCAACTCCATGCCGGGCGGCGCGACCAGGGTCGGGATGATGTCGGCATCGACCATGCGCGTGACTGCGCTCACCAGCAGGGGGTCGGCGACGGCATCGCGAATGGTCGCGTATCCTCGAAGCGCACCGAGATATGCCAGCACCGAATGGACGGCGTTGAGGATGCGCAACTTGGCCCGCTCGTATGGCGCCACGCACGTCGTCATCGTCACGCCCACGGCCTCCCAGGCCGGGCGGGGGCCAGCGAAATCATCCTCGATGACCCACTGCCGGAACGGTTCCGCCACGACGAGGGCGTCATCGCGCATCCCGACGAGCCGCTCGGCGATCTCCCGGTCCTCCCGGCTCGTCGCGGGAACGATGCGGTCCACCATCGTCGATGGGAAGCGCACGGATGAGGCGATCCACTCCTGGAACCGCGCGACCCGATCGCCCGCGCCCGCGAGGTCACGGCGCGCCGCCTCGTCATGGACCTCCGAGAGGAGCGAACGCAGCATGAGCCGCGTGACGGCGCCGTTGTCGCCGAGGTTGTCGCAGGAGAGCACTGTGATCGGTGACGCGGTCGTCGAGAACCGGTGGAACAGGCCGCGCAACAGCAGTCCCGGCGCCGTTCTCGACGGCGCGTCCGTGCTCCGCCCTGCCAGTTCGTCGAGGATCACCCGAATGTCGTGCTCGATCGTCGGAAGCGTGAGGTCGACCGTGCCGTGCG
>JBQCCO010000308.1:0-10667 GCA_051962155.1 Leifsonia sp.
CACCGGCGTCCCGGAGGCGTGCGCCTCCTGCCCGGCCGCATAGAGGTACGGCATCAGGCGCAGCTTGAGCTTGGTGAAGATCCGGGTGACGTCCACGGCCTCCTCGTCGAAGGCCCACGGCACACGCACCGAATCGCTGCCGTGCAGCCGCGAGTGGCTCGACAGCAGGCCGAACGCCGCCCAGCGCTTGAAGACGCCGGGGTCGGGCGTGCCTTCGAAGCCGCCGATGTCGTGACTCCAGAACCCGAAGCCGCTGAGCGCGAGCGACAGACCGCCGCGCAGCGTCTCGGCCATCGACTCGTAGCTGGAGGTGTTGTCGCCTCCCCAGTGCACGGGCATCGTCTGGCCGCCGGCCGTCGCCGACCGCGCGAACAGCACCGCGTCGCCGTCGCCGCGCGCTTCGGTCAAGACCTCGAACACGGCCTCGTTGTAGAGCTGCGTGTAGAGGTTGTGCATCCGCTCGGGGCTGGAACCGTCGAAGTACGCCACCTCGGTCGGGATCCGCTCCCCGAAGTCGGTCTTGAAGCAGTCGACGCCCTGCGCCACCAGCCTGCGCAGCTTGTCCTGATACCACCGGGTGGCGTCGGGGTTGGTGAAGTCGACGAGGCCCATCCCGGCCTGCCAGAGGTCCCACTGCCAGACGTCGCCGTTCGGCCGCTTCACCAGGTAGCCGGCGGCCGCGGCCTCCGCGAACAGCGGCGAGCGCTGACCGATGTAGGGATTGAGCCACACGCAGACGCGGAGGTCCTTGTCGTGCAGGCGTCCGAGCATCCCCTCGGGGTCCGGGAAGGTGCGCGGGTCCCACTCGAAGTCGCACCAGTTGAACTCGCGCATCCAGAAGCAGTCGAAGTGGAACACCGACAGCGGCAGGTCGCGCTCGGCCATGCCGTCGATGAACGAGGTGACCGTCTCCTCGTCGTAGGCGGTGGTGAAGGAGGTGGACAGCCAGAGGCCGTACGACCAGGCCGGGACCGACGCCGGCCGGCCGGTGAGGGCCGTGTACCGCTCCAGGATCTCCTTCGGCGTCGGGCCGTAGATCAGGAAGTACTCCAGGCTCTCCCCCGGCACCGAGAACTGCACGCGCTCGACGGCCTCCGACCCGATCTCGTACGAGACGTGACCGGGATGGTTGACCAGCACGCCGTATCCACGGTTCGTCAGGTAGAAGGGAACGTTCTTGTACGCCTGCTCGCTGGACGTGCCGCCGTCCGCGTTCCAGATGTCGACCGACTGGCCGTTATTGACCAGCGGGCCGAAACGCTCGCCCAGGCCGTAGACCAGTTCGCCCACGCCGAGGGCCAGCTGCTCGTGCACATAGGTGCCGTCGCCCGCGACGCTCAGATAGGCGAGCGACTTGGAGCCGCTGGAGGTGAGGATGCGGTCCCCGGCCGAGAAGGTCAGCGACCAGGGCGCTCCCCGCTTCACCGTCGCCGTCAGCCCGCCGGTGGTCAGCACGCCGGCCTCGTCGTCGACGGAGACCGCGGCGTGGCCCTCCTCCACGTGGAGGTCGAAGCCGCGTTCCGCGCGGCCTCCCTGCCAGTGGTCGATCCGCACGCCGACGATGCCGGGCAGCGGCGAGCTGAGGGTGACCGTCAGAGTCGGACGGTTGAGCGTGTCGCCGCGGCGCTCGATGACCTTGCCGGGCGCGGTGATCGTGAGGGTGCCGTCGCCGGCGCACACGTCGTACGCCTCCTGGGCGTAGACCGGCGTGACGCCGTCGCGCAGCATCCAGAAACCATCGGTGAACTTCATGTCGGGGATGCTCCGGTTACTTGACCGCGCCGGCGGTGATGCCGCGGGTCAGGGTGCGCTGGAAGATGAGGAAGAAGATGAGCGTGGGGATGAGGCCGAGCAGCGCCGACGCGGAGGTGGTGGTCACATCCATCAGGCGGTCGCCCTGCAGCATGCTGATCGCCACCGGCACGGTCTGGTTGTCGTTGGACACCAGGAAGGTCAGCGGGATCAGGAACTCGTTCCACGTCCAGATGAAGAAGAAGATGAGCAGCACGCTGAGCGTCGGGCGCGAGATCGGGACCACGACCCGCCAGAGGATGCGCCAGCGGCCGGCGCCGTCGAGCGACGCGGCCTCCAGGATCTCCTTCGGGAAGGTTCCGTACACGCTCGAGAGGAGGTAGGTACCGAATGCGCTCTGGATCACCGTGAAGATGATGATGACCGACCACACGTTGTCGTACAGGCCGACCTGCTTGAACATGTTGTACAGCGGATAGAGCAGCGCCTCCTGCGGCAGCATGTTCGCGAGCAGGAAGAGCACGATGATCCACGTGCGCGCCTTCACCCGGCCGATGCCGAGCGCGTAGGCGTTGAGGACCGAGAGCACCACCGACAGGACGGCGACCGTCCCGGAGATGAAGAACGAGTTCCACAGCTTCTCGGGGAAGTTCACCCGGTTCCAGAAGTTGACGATCCCGTCCGTGTAGAAGGTCGTCGGCAGCTGGAGCGGACCGCCCGAGTTGTAGTCGGCCGGGCTCTTGAACGAGTTCAGCAGGATGAGCAGGAACGGGAACGCGATCGCGACCCCGATGACGATCGCGACGACCAGGATGATCCAGTCGGTCGCGCTCTTGCGCGGCTTCTGCCGCTTGAGCTTCCGCGGCACCTCCGCGGGGGCCGTGGTGCGCGGGCGGTCGAGTGTTGTCGACATCAGTTCTCGTTCTCCCTGCGCTCCGCGCGGTTCTGGGCGATCATGAAGAGGATGGCGACGGCGACGATGACCACGGTGAGCGCGGTCGCGATCGTGGCGCCGTAGCCCACCTGCTGGCTCTGGAAGAACTCGCTGTACGAGTAGACGCTGGGCACCATGGTCGCGGTGCCCGGGCCGCCGCGGGTCAGGGTGTACACCGGGCCGAACACCTTGAGCGCCGCAATGGTGCAGGTGAGGGTGACGACGAAGATCTCCGGCCGGATGATGGACACCGTGATCGAACGGAACCGCTGGAACCAGTTGGCGCCATCCAGGTCCGCCGCTTCGTAGAGCTCCGGGTCGACCCGCTGGAGTGCCGCCATGAAGATGACGATCGGGTAGCCGAGCTGCACCCAGACCATCACGACCATGATGGATGCGAGCGCCGTATCCGGGCTGCCCAGCCAGTTGTGCGAGAGCTGCCCGAGTCCCACCGACTGCAGCATCGTGTTGAGCGCGCCGTTGTCGGGACGCAGGATCCAGCCGATCACGATCGCCGCGATGACGACGGGGAGGATCTGCGGCAGGTAGTACGTCGCGCGGAGGAAGCTCGCCAGCCTCCCGCCGAACTTCTTGCCGATCAGGTCGAACAGCATGGCCGCGAGGACGAGGCCCACGAGGGTCGGGATGACGACCATGGCGATGATCATCGCGATCGAGTTGCCGAACGACGTCCAGAACTTCTCGTCGGCGAACAGGCGCGTCCAGTTGGTCAGCCCGATGAACTTCGGCGGGCGGATTCCGCGGTAGCTGGTGAAGCTGAGGTAGATGTTCCAGACCAGCGGGACCAGGACGATCACCGTCAGCAGGACGAATCCCGGCAGCAGGTACCACCAGAACCGCCCGTGCCCGCCGCCCGGGACCAGCGCTTCGCCGGCGCCCCGCCCGCTGCGGGCCTGCTTCCCGCCGCTGCGCGCGGTGCGCACGCTCACGTCGACCATGCGTTCTCTCCTTCTGTTCCCGTCCCCTCCCCCACCATCGAGTCCACGAACTTTGCACGTGTGCACGGCGTGTCGCGTGCAGTCTGTGCGGACTCGACGGTGGGAGGTGAGGCGGGGGTGGGGTGGGCTACTGGTTGGTGATCTGGGAGACGCCGTCCTGGTACTCGGAGCCGAGCTCCTTGTTCACCGCGGACGGGTCCTTCGTGCCGTTGATGAGCTCCTGCAGACCGGCGTTCAGCTGGTCGTAGAAGGTCGGCGTGGGCCAGTCGGGGTAGTACGCGATCCCGTCCTCGGCCGTCAGGGCGTTGAAGTTCTGGATGAGCTCCTTCGACTTCGGGTCGGTGATCTCACTGGCCTTCGCCGCGACGGGAACGCCGCCGTTGTTGCCCATCAGCGCCTGGATCTTGTCCGACATGGTGATGTCGATGAACTTCTCGGCGAGACCCTTGTTCTTGGCCTTCTCGGGGATGACCCACATGTTGCCGGCCGACCCGGGCGACATCTTCGCGCCGGGGAAGAGGAACGTTCCCCACTGGTAGTTCTTGATGTCCGTCTGGAAGCGGCCGTACCACCAGCTGCCGGAGAAGAAGATCGGGTACTTGCCGGCGATGAACGCGGTGCCCGCGTCCTCTGCCTTCAGGCCGGACGCATCCTTGGAGATGTAGCCCTTCTTCACCCAGTCGTCGATCGTGTTGGTCGCGTACGTGACCTGGCTGCCGTCCCAGTTCACCTTGTGCTTGTAGAGCTGGTAGTCGTTCACCCAGGAGCGGTCCGCCTTGGTCAGCGCCAGCTGGTACCAGAGCTGGCCGAGCGGGTACTCCGCGGCCGACTCCGCCATCGGGGTGATGCCGGCGTCCTTGAACTTCTGGAGAGCGGCGACGAACTCGTCCTGCGTCTTCGGCACCTGGATGCCGTACTTCGAGAACATGTCCTTGTTGTAGTAGACCTCGACGTACTCGCCGTAGTTCGGGACGCCGTACCAGGTTCCGGACGCGCCCATGATGCCCTTGTCGTCGTAGCGGGCCGTGGTCTGGAGGCTCGGGGTGAGCTTCTTGTCCCAGCCGTACTTCTTGACGGCGTCGTCGAGGTTGGTGAGCAGGCCCTGGCTGGCGAGGAGACCGGCAGTCGCGTTGCCCTTGTTGTACTCGAGGATGTCGGGGGCCTGGTTGGAGTTGAGGACCTGGGATGCGGTCGAGCGGATCTGCTCGAAGGCCTTCGCCTCGAACTTCACCTTCGCTCCGGTCTGGGTCTCGAACTCCTTGATGGCTTCGTTCCAGGCCTTGCCCATGGCGGAGTCTTCGCCCTCGTAGTGCCACAGCGTGAGGGTCTTGCCCTTGCCGTCTGTGCTGTCGGACGACGTGCCGGTGCTGGAGCATCCGGCGAGCAGCAGCGCACCGGCGGCCAGAACGGCGCCGATCGCGAGGTGCCTCTTGCGCATCTGTTACCTCCTTGTAGTGGAGTGGACAGGCGTCTGCAGGCCCCGCAGCCACTCCGATGCAATTTGTTGACGATCACAACATAAACGACGCGCGAGCGGATTGCAAGCGCAATCCGAAGATGCGCCCCTGCATGTTCATTGGGCGCAGGAGTTAGTTCGTGCCGACAACATTCGGCATGCGAATGCGCCCGGACCGCGTTTCAGGCCGCAGCCAGTGCGCGAGCCGGGTCCGCGATGAGCTCCGCGAAGACCAGTTCGGCCGCGCCGATGATCAGCTGGTCCGCGCCGAGCTCCGCTTCGCTGACCGTCACGCCCTCGCGCGTCGAGTGGATGACCTCGGCCAGCAGCTCGGGCGCACCATGCGCGAGCCCTCCCCGGTACAGCGCGGCGAGGAACCCGCCGAGCACCACCACCGAGGGGTTGAACACGTTGACCGCATTGCGCACGGCGATCTGAAGGAGGCCGTAGTCGCGCTCGATGACCGCGAGCGCCACAGGGTCCTCGGTCGCGACGAGCCGGTCCGCCAGGGCACCGGCATCGGCGGACGCCAGTCCCACGGACGACAGCAGTTCCGCCTGGGTGACCTCCGCCTCCAGGCACCCGATCGACCCGCACGAGCAGTGCCGGCCGTCGCTGCGGACGAAGGTGTGCCCGAACTCGCCCGCATAGCCGGCCGCTCCGGTCAGCAGCCGGCCTCCGCCGATCACGCCGCCACCGATACCGGACGCCCCGCCGATCATGTACACGAGGTCGTCGATGCCCCGGCCCGCGCCGAACGCGCTCTCGGCCCGAAGGCCCAGCACGGCCGCGTTCGCCGCCCAGACCCGGTACCCGGTCGCCTCCGCGAGCATCGCGGCGAGCGGCTCATCCACCCAGCCGAAGTGGGTCGCCTCCCGGACCATCCCGTCCGAGAGCCGCACCTGCCCGGGGACGGCGACGCCGATCCCCGTGACGCGGACGCCCGTCTCGCCGGCGAGCATCCCGGCGATCCCGGCCGCGGCGAGCGTCACGGTCTCGGCCGCGGATCGCGCGGAGGCGGTCTCGATGCGGACCCGCTTGAGCACCCGGCCACCGAGGCCGACGAGCCCGACGATCACCGCATCCCCCTCGGGGTTCACAGCGACGGCGACGACGTTGTCAGACACCCGCACGACGGGACTCGGCCGGCCGGCGCGGCCTCCGCCGGGCGTCTCGTCCACCTCGACCAGGCCGAGCCCGGCCAGCTCGGCGACGAGATCGCCGACGGTCGACCGGTTGAGCCCGGTCAGCCGCGTGAGCTCGCTGCGCGACAGCGCGCCGTCCCGGTGGACGAGGCCGAGCACGGTCGCGAGGTTGCTGCGGCGCAGCGCGTCGGTGGCGCCGCCGGTGGCGGGCCGGACGGTGCTCAGGTCGGATGCGGACATGCCTCGACCATAACTTGTCCCGCAGCGGCTCCTGCCGCTCCCGCCCCACCGTCGAGTCCGCGAAGACTGCACGCTCTGGCGGCGTGTCGCGTGCAAGCTGTGCGGACTCGATGGTGGGGCGGGAGGGGCGCTACCACGACTCGGGGCGCGCGCCGAGCGGGACGGGGGCCGGGCGCTCCACGGTCGAGGAGAGCTCCACGACCGAGTGCGTCGCCCCGGCGTGCACCACGGACTCCATGATCTCGAGCACGTGGAACGCCATCGCGCCCGAGGCCCGTTCGGGGCGGCCGGTCTCGACGGCGCGGGCGAGGTCGGCGAGACCGTAGCCGCGACCGGCGTCCGCGTACCCGGCGGAGACCGGAACGTCGCGGAACTCGCGGACGTCGGCCGTGGCCAGCTGGACGGTGTCCGAGAACATGTTCGGGTCGGGCACGGCGATCGTCCCGGCCGTCCCGTAGACCTCGAACTTGGGCGTGCGGGTGGCCCACACCTCGAACGACACCGTCACCGTCGAGATGACGCCGGAGGCGTGCTCAAGGATCGCGGTCACGTGCGTGTCCACCTCAACGGGGATGCCGGATCCGGCCAGCGGTCCTGTGGCGACCGTCCGCTCCCGGGCCGAGCGGCTGGTGGCTCCGGACACCCGCACGACGGGGCCGAAGAAGGTGACGAGGCTCGTCAGGTAGTACGGCCCCATGTCGAACAGCGGGCCGCCGCCCGGCTGGTAGTAGAACGCGGGAGCGGGATGCCACAGCTCGTGACCGGGCGCGCTCCAGGCGACCGCGGCCGCGACGGGATCGCCGATCCGGCCGCTGTCGAGCAGCGCCCGCGCCGTCTGGATGCCGGTCCCGAGGACGGTGTCGGGCGCGCTGCCGACCCGCAGGCCCAGCGCCGAGGCACGCTCGAGGACGGGCGCCGCCTCGGCCGTGGAGAGGGCCAGCGGCTTCTCGCCGTACACGTGCTTGCCCGCGGCGAGCGCGCGCAGCGCGACGTCGGCGTGCGCCTTCGGGATGGTCAGGTTGAGCACCGCATCCACTCGCGGGTCTGCGAGGAGGTCGTCGACCGAGAGCGCCTCCACGCCCTGCTCCGCGGCGACTGCGGTCGCCCGGTTCAGGTCGAGGTCGGCGACCGCCGTCAGGCGCAGGTTCGGCAGCTTCGGGAGGTGCTCGAAGTACTGGCGGCTGATGACGCCGACACCGACGACTCCGACGTTCAGCGGGCTGCCCACAGCATCCCCCTCTCGATGATGGTGCGCACCGGCCGGCTCTCGACGATCTCGAGCCGGTGGCCCGGCGCCGAGACGAAGATCCGGCCCTTGCCCCACTGCCGGGTCCAGATCGCCGGTGAGGTGACCGGGCGGTTCCAGGCATCCCACGGGCGCACCTCCTGGGTGGTGGTGGCGAGGACATCGTCGTACTCGTCGCTGAGCACCCAGTACTGCTCGGTGACCAGCTCGAAGTCCTCGATCCCTTCGGTGATGGGATGCGTCTTGCCGTAGTCGGTGATGTGCACGGTGTACGGGATGTAGTTGTCCGACTGGTCGCCCACCCGCTCGGCCGGATCCTTGCCCGCGTGGTGGGCGAACTGGCCGCCGATCATGTGCAGGTAGTCGGCGTTGTTGCGGTACGAGTCGGCGATTCCGCCGTGCCAGCCTGCCATGCCGGTGCCGTTCAGGACGGCGCGCTGAAGTCCCCGGAACTCGTCCGTCTCGATCGTGTTCATCGTGTTGACCTGGACGACGAGGTCGACGGTGTCCATGAATCGCTCGTCCGCGTAGACGGCCGTGCCCTCCTCGACCCGCACGTCGAACCCGTGCTCGCGGAGGAACGGGAGGAACAGTTCCGTCGTCTCGACGGGCATGTGCCCGTCCCATCCCCCTCTGACCACCAAAGCCTGCTTGCTCACGAACGTCCTTTCATTTCTCCAGCCGCCTGGGCCGGGGTTCAGGGTGGTCAGGGGATGGAGGTCCAGGCGCTGCGGGCGGCGGCGCTGGCGGCGACCGCGTCGAGGACGCGCTGGATGTGGAGGCCGTCGGCGAACGAGGGCTCGGGGTCCGACGCAGTGGCGATCGCCGTCACGAAGTCGACGACCTCGTGACTGAACGCATGCTCGTAGCCGATCGCGTGCCCGGTCGGCCACCAGTGCGCCATGTAGGGATGCTCGGGCTCGGTCGCGATGATCCGCGTGAAGCCCTGCTCCCCGGCCGGCGCCGTCGCGTCGTAGAACTGCAGTTCGTTCATCGCCTCCAGGTCGAAGGCGATGGCTCCGAGCGACCCGCTCAGCTCGATGCGCAGCGCGTTCTTGCGCCCGGTCGCGTAGCGCGTCGCCTCGAAGGCGCCGATCGCTCCGTCGGCCGCACCGCCCGCCAGCCGTGCGGTGAACCAGGCGGCGTCATCCACGGTCACGCGGCCTCGCTCCTCGGAGGCGGTGCCGGACAGGCCGACGGTCTCGCCGAGCAGCGGGCGCTCCTCGACGAACGTGGTCAGTGTCCCGGACACCCCGCTCAGCCGCGAGCCCGTGAGGTACTCGACCAGGTCGACGGCATGCGCTCCGATGTCGCCGAGCGAGCCGGATCCCGCTGCCGCCTTGTCGAGCCGCCAGGTCATCGGGCCGTTCTCGTCGCGCAGCCAGTCCTGAAGGTAGAGGGCGCGC
Source organism: Leifsonia sp. (assembly GCA_051962155.1). Taxonomy (GTDB): domain Bacteria; phylum Actinomycetota; class Actinomycetes; order Actinomycetales; family Microbacteriaceae; genus Leifsonia. The sequence goes on from JBQCCO010000308.1 coordinate 9,139, forward strand.
ACCTGCCGGATCTCGCCGAGGCGGCCCTGCTGCACCAGCGAGCGGGCCAGCCCGATCGCCGGCACCCGGCGGTAGCTGAAGCCGACCATCGAGCGGATGCCGCCGGCTGCGGCGCGCTCGGCCGCCGCCGTCATCGCCTCGGCTTCCTCGACGGTGTTCGCGAGCGGCTTCTCGCAGAGGACGTGCTTGCCCGCCTCCAGGGCCGCGATCGCGATCTCCGCATGGCTGTCGCCGGGGGTGCAGATGTCGATCACGTCGATGCCGGGATCCGCGACCACCGCGCGCCAGTCGGTCTCCGACCGTTCCCAGCCGAAGCGGCGGCGGGCGTCCTCGACGCGGACGGGGTCACGGCCGACGATCACGGCCATGACCGGCTCCGCCGGCAGGTCGAAGAAGCGTGGAGCGGTCCGCCAGCCCTGCGAGTGCGCCGCACCCATGAAGCCGTAGCCGATCATCGCGACCCGGAGTCGTGGCGTCTCGTCGGTCATCCTCGTCCTCGCGCTCGTCGTCGTGCTCGGGTGCGTGCTGGTCGTCGCTGCCCTCGTGCCGCGGCCTTCGACCGATGGCACGGGTGCGACGCTAGTTCGGGGCACCGCGTCGGGCAAGTTTCCCGGGACGGTTGGAAAACTTTCGTCAGCCAGTCGGAGGCGCCGTCGATCCACGCTCGACGAGTGTGGTCGCGAGTTCGAGCCGGGTGTTGTCCACGTTGCCAGCGCGGAGTCGGAGCGCGAGCCGGGTGGCCTCCTCGGCCATCTCCTGCAGCGGCTGGTGGATGGTCGTCAGCGGCGGCCGGGCCCAGGAGGCGGACGGCGCGTCATCGAAGCCGACCACAGAGAGGTCGCGCGGCACCTCGAGGCCCAGAGCGAAGGCGGCGTCGTAGACGCCGAGTGCCTGCATGTCGTTGCCGCAGACGATCGCGGTCGGCCGATCCGCGCGTGCAAGGAGCCGCCGCCCCTCCCGCTCGCCGTCGGCGCGCGAGAAGACGCCGCCGCCGATCCGCGCCGGCACCGGCAGGCCGGCCTCCTGCAGCGCCGACTGGTAGCCGGCGATCCGCGCCCGTGAGCACATCAGGTCGGCCGGGCCGGCGATGGCGGCGATCCGGCGGTGGCCGAGCGCGAGGAGGTGACGTGTGGCGGCGAGCCCTCCCGCCCAGTTGGTGGCGCCGATCGCCGGCACATCCGGTGGCGGATCGCCCGCAGGATCGACGACGACGAACGGGATGTTGCGGGTGCGCAGCTGCCGGCGGTGGTCGGCCGTGAGGTTCGAGAACTGGAGGACGATCGCGATCGGCTTGCGCCGCAGCACCCCCGTGATGAGCCCGTCGCCGACGGCGTGATAGTCCCCGATCGTGGAGAGGGTCATGGCGAGACCGTTCTCGCGCGTGACCCGCTCCACCCCGCGGATCACCTCCACCGACCATTCGCTGGCCAGGTTCTCGATCACGAGCTCGACGGTGTCGCCGCGCTCGGCGTCGACGCCGCGGCGGGCGTAGCCGGAGTCGTGCAGCAGCTCCTCGACGCGGCGCCGCG
>JBQCCO010000309.1:0-6822 GCA_051962155.1 Leifsonia sp.
TCACGATCTTCCTCGCCGGCCTCGCCCTCAGTGCGGCTGCGATCGTCTGGTTCTCGCTCCTGGTGCGCAAGTCGCTGCTGTTGGTGGCGATCGTGTTCGCCCCGCTCGCGTTCTCCGGCGCCAGCTGGGACGCCACCAAGGGGTGGATTCACAAGTGGTCGATGTTCGTGATCGCCCTGATCGTCTCCAAGCTCGTCCTGGTCGTGATGTTCCTGGTCGCGGTTGCGGAGGTGTCCACCCCGATCGACGCGGATCTGAACTCGATCACGGACCCGATCGCCGGGGTCGTGATCATGGGCATGGCCGCCTTCGCTCCCTACCTGGCCTACAAGTTCATCTCGTTTGTCGGGTTCGACATGTACCACGCGATCGGTGCGGAGCAGGACGCGAAGAACGCGATGAACCGTCCCCTCCCGACACCGACGAAACCGCAGGGCTCGGACCCGAAGAAGGTCCTCGACGACAGCGGCAAGGGCAACGGAACCGGCGGTCCCACCGGCAACGGTGGCGACGGTGGAGGCGGGGGCGGGACTCCGCCCGCGCCGAAGCCATCGGCACCCTCCGCGACCGGCACCGGGACTGGCGAAGGCGCGACGGCCGCAGGCACCGCAGAAGGCGGCGCCGGGGCCGAGGCCGGGGCAGGTGCGGGAGCTGGGGCGGGCGCGGCGGCGGCTGGTCCTGCGGCGGCAGCCGTGGTCGCGGCGGAGGTTGCGAAGAAGGCGTTCACCGCCGGCCCGAAAGCCGGAGCCGCGGTCGGCGGGGCGGCTGACGGGCACGCCGATGCCGCCGCCCAGAACAACGTCACACCGCCAGCTCCGCAGGCGCCGCCGCCATCGACCACGGCACACACGACATCAGGCCCGTCACGGCCCGACACGCCGCCGAGTCAGCCGTCTACACCGAAGAGCCCGCCGCCTGTGCCGGGGAAGGAGTGACCTGTGATGTCGACCAAGTCCGATGACCGGGCGCCCTCGACGGACCTCGTTCCGGTGAAGTTCTCCCGTCTCGCGCGCCGCGGCGTCCTGCTGGGCCTGTCCGCCGCTCAACTGGTCACGCTCGGGATCGCCGTTCTCACGCTGGTCGGTGCGTTCTACGCCGGCGGCGGCGTGCTCATCGCCTACAGCGCCCCGGTGTGGCTGCTGGCGATCGCGCTCACCTGGGTGCCGGTCGCCGGACGGCCGGCGGTGGAATGGATCCCGGTCGTCGGCTGGTGGATCTGGCGCTCCAGCGGCGGGCAACTGCTCTACCGCCGCCGGATCGTGACGCCGCGTCCGGCGGGAACTCTTGCGCTGCCTGGCGATCAGGCCCGGTTGCGGGAGTACACCGACCCCGAGACCGGAGCCGGGATGATCCACGACCCCACCGTCGGCACGCTCACCGCGATCCTTGAGGTCACCCACCCCGCGTTCGTGCTCTTGGACCCGGGCGAGCAGAACCGCCGCGTCTCCGCGTGGGGCCGGGTCCTGGCGACCGTGTGCCGGTCCGGCCGGATCGCGACCCTGCAAGTGTTGGAGCGGACACTGCCGGATTCCGGTACCGGTCTCGCGGAGTGGTGGCACAGCCACGGCACCGACGACGGATCGTGGACGGCGACGACCTACGCCGAGCTCATCGAGCGTGCCGGGCCGGCTGGGGAACGCCACACCACCACCGTGTCGTTGGCGTTGGACATGAACGCCGCGGGTCGGCAGATCCGCACCGCGGGCGGCGGGATCCGCGGCGCCGCCGCGGTGCTGCGGCAGGAGATGGCGACCCTGACGACCGCGTTGCGGTCGGCGGACCTTTCCCCGTCTGGGTGGCTGCCTCCCGGGGACATCGCCGTCATCCTCCGCTCCGCGTACGACCCGGCGATCGCCGCCACCCTGCAACGCCACGGCGATCTCGGCCGCGACCTCGCCACCGCCGGGCCGGTTGCGGTCACCGAGACATGGGGACGGCTGCGCACCGACTCCGCCTACCACGCCGTCCTCTGGGTCTCCGAATGGCCGCGGTCCCTCGTCTACCCGGGATTCCTCGCCCCGGTGCTGCTGTCCACCGGCATCCAACGCTCGTTCTCACTCCTGTGCACGCCGATGCGCTCCGATCAGGCCGCCCGCGACATCCGGAAGAAGAAGGTCGAATACATCAGCGACGCCGCGCAGCGGGCGAAGATTGGGCAGATCGAGGACGCCGCCCAGACCGCGGAATACGCCGACGTGCTCCAGCAAGAGGCCGATCTGACCGCCGGACACGGCGTGCTCCGCTACACCGGCCTCATCGCCGTCTCGGCACCGACCGTGCCGGAGCTCGAGGCGGCCGTTGCGGCGACCGCGCAGGCGGCGATCCAGGCCTCATGCGAGACCCGACCTCTGGTCGGGCAGCAGGCCCGCGCCTTCACGGCCGCGGCTCTGCCGTTGTGCCGTCGCCTCTGATGCGGGGCTCTGACCGCGCCTCTCGGGCGGGCGGGAGCACCTGACAGGTGCCCCGGTGAGCGATCGGGGGCGCCTGTTTTCCGCTTGGGAGGCCACCCCGATGCCTACGTTCACTGATCCCCGCACGGATGCCGCCGAGGCATCGGAGGCGTTGCGGGGCCTGGCCCATGCCAGCCGCAGCTTCGATGACCCGGCCGACACCTACCAGGTGATCGGGGACCTGATCGCCGCCACGCGGTCCCTGCCGCAGGTGCTGGATCAACTCGCCTCCGCACACCTGGCGAATCAGAGGCTCGCGCGGGACGGCGCCGGTGACCAGGTCGCCGGTGGCCTCGCCGTCGTGAGAGCGGCGGAGGCGCTACAGCGCGCGGGCGCGCTCGCCGACCAGGCGAGCGACGCCCTGGACCAGGCGCACCAGCAGTCCGGGCGGATCGCCTGGCACACCGACCCCGCCCGAGAACTCACCCCCACGGACGCGCCGGAGGTGGCGCGTCGGTGGGTGGGCGTGGTGTTCCTCCAGGGGGAGGAAGCCGACCGGGTACTCGATGTGATCGAGCGTGACGGACCACACACCGGCCTTCACCAGCTGACCGGCTACGACTACGGCACCGAAACCACCCAGGCCGCGTTGGAGAACGGCGACGTCCACGACCGACCCCCATCGGCCATGTCGGACAACACGATCACCGACGGCGACTACGCACTGAACTGGAACTCGTTCTTCGGCCACGTCGCCCTCTACCGACAGACCGACCTGCCCCGCGACCCCGCCCTCGAGGAACCGGCCACTGTGGCGCCGGCGCCAGCAGGCATCGCCGGGATCAGCGTCCACACCCCGGTACGGCCTCATGCCCGCCCGGTCGAACAGTCGGCCCGACGGCTGCCGGACGCGTCCTGGTTCGGACGCTCCACCGGTCCCGCCGCCGGCGGCTCCCGGGGGTTGTCGCTGTGACCGGACGGGAGCCGGAACGGCTGCTGACCTCCGTCCTGGTCGCCCCGGCGTCCGAGCGGCGGCGACTGCGGAAGGAACGCCGGCACGCTGCCGCCCGCCTGGAAGCCGAGCAACGCCAGAGCGAACGGATCGCCGCCCGGACGAAGGCGGAGGCGGAACGCGCAGAACGTCGCGCCACCACCTACCTGCCGCCGGCCGGGGAACTCGGCCCGGCCGCGCTGCGCACCCCGGGCCGGTTTCGGCTGCCCCATCATCAGGACACCTCCGCCACCCTCGCCGGAGCATTCCCGTTCCTCGCCGAGGCCGGGCTCGGAAGTGACGGCGTGTTCATCGGCCAGGACCTCTACTCCGGCGGCAGCTTCGTCTACGACCCGTGGGTGCTCTACGCCCACGGGGTCATCACGGCCCCGAACCTGGTGCTGGCCGGGATCGTAGGGACGGGCAAGTCCGCCCTCGCCAAGAGCCTCTACGTCCGCTCGATCCCATTCGGCCGCCGCGTCTACGTGCCCGGCGATCCGAAAGGCGAGCACACCGCCGTCGCTCAGGCGGTCGGCGGGAAGGCGATCATCCTCGGCCACGGCCTCCGCACACGGTTGAACCCGCTCGACGAGGGATACCGCCCGGCCGGGATGCCGGACTCGGAATGGGCGACCACGGTCGCCGCGCGCCGCCGTGACCTGATCGGCGCGCTCGCGGAGACCGTCCTGGACCGACCGCTGTCGCCGTTGGAGCACACCGCGATCGACATCGCCCTCACCCGCACCGTCGCCGAAAACCAGGTGCCGATTTTGCCCATGATCGTCGACCACACCCTCACTCCCGACCCGGCCGACGATACGGACGGCCGGTTGACCGAGGACGGCAGGCTCGTCGGACACGCTCTGCGCCGCCTGGTCGCCGGCGACCTGGCCGGGCTTTTCGACAGCCCGTCGACCGTGACCATCGAACCGTCGCTGCCGATGATCTCCCTGGACCTTTCCCGCGTCACCGAGAACTCCACCCTCATCAGCGTGCTGATGACCTGCTCCTCGGCGTGGATGGAATCCGCGCTCCTGGACCCGGCAGGCGGGCAACGCTGGGTCGTCTACGACGAAGCCTGGAGACTCATGGCCTACCCGGCCTTGCTGAAGAGAATGGATGCCCAGTGGCGACTCGCCCGGTTCTACGGCATCGCCAACATGCTCATCTTCCACCGTCTCGGCGACCTCGACAACGTCGGTGATCAAGGCTCCGCGATGCGCTCCCTCGCCTCATCCCTGCTGGCCAACGCTGAAACACGCATCGTCTACCGGCAGGAGGCCGACCAGCTTGGGACGACCTCGGCCGCGCTCGGATTGACCGGCACGGAGCAGAAACTGCTGCCCACCCTGGGTGTTGGGCAAGGGCTCTGGCGCATCAAGTCGAGAAGCTTCGTCGTACAACATCAACTCCACCCCAACGAATACGCCCTGTACCAGACTGGGGCCCGCGCGGCGGGGAACGTCTAGAAGTTGCCCGGATTCTTGAAGGTTTCGGGGAGGTCGCCGGATCGTTCTCGTCAGGCCCGGTCAGGCGCGGAACTGACTTCCACGGTCAGGCGGGCGGGTTGTCGACCTCCGCTGCGAGCGCGACGAGGAAGGCCGAAGCCTGCTCGGCCAGAGCGATCTGCCGGTCATGCGGGACGCCCTCGGCCTCCAGAGCGGAGGCGTCCTCGTCGTCGGCGATCAGCCTGGCGAGCTCCGCGCTCAACGCCGTCGCTCGGCGCATGGCTCCGGGCGGGAAGCCCGCTTCGCCCCACACCTGCATGATTCTCGCTCGGATCAGCTCCATCGCTTCGTCATCGAGCGAGCCGATCTGATCGAACATCACGTGTGCGGAGAATGACTTGCGGGCAAGAGCGCGTGCGACATCCTCCTGCCTGGTCGCCGCGGGTTCCACGTCTTCAACCCTAGAACGATCATCGCGAGCCGGGGAGCCTGCCGGGGTCGACGACGAGGGAGACCATCCGGATGGCGGCTCAAAGCACACCTCAGAGGCATGAAGCTCAGCCAGGAAGAGACGGCTCGCGAGGCACTGCCATGAGGCTCACCGGGCCCGTGCAGGCGTGGGATCTGCCGGTGGTGGAGGCGCTCGACGTCATCGAACGCCTGCCCGGCTGGAGCGACGATCGGGTGGAGTGGGCAGGCTTCCGGTTCTTCGGCACCAGTGCGTATGGCCCGATGGAGAAAGCCACGATCTACGCCTACCCGGCCGCCAGCCCCGATGCGGTTCGTGGCGACCGGCATGGGGTTCTCCGTGACCGATGCCCAGCTTCGTCGGCTGGACACCGATGCGGTGGCAGGACACCTCGAGGCTCCTGTGGCGGGCACGGCGCAAGCGATCTTGATCCTCGGCCCGGCACTGTCGGCCTCGTTGACCGCCTACAACACCGCGCACGCCCCGACGTCGCACCGTGCAGCGCTGGTGCGGAGTGTGCCGGACGTGTTCGCTCGGCCGTCTGGTGGCCAGATGCCCGCGCCGAGCCGGACCCTTGGCGGCTGACCGCGCACGACAGCAGCTCCGGCGTACCTGACCGGCGGATGTCACGCCGGGTCGCGGCGCGGTGGAGCCGCGTCGACCGGCTCCACGACAAGGAAGGGGACACCGATGATGGCCGATCCGGAGCGAGACGAACTGGAACAGCACATGGTGGCACTGGATGAGGGGCTACGGCGGATCGCCCACTCCTACCGACGTGACGTGATGCTGTCGGAGGAAGACCCGGAAGTCTTCGGGGCTGGGCATTACGTGCTCTATCCGGAGCGGGGCACGGACACGCGTTTCGCGATCGAGGAGCAGTACACCCACACCGACTGGTCTGACCCGGACCGGGTCCCGACCTCGTGGACCTGGTCTGATCAGAGGAGAGGCCGATTCCCCGACGGCTCGCATGGATGGATCATCCGTGCCGAGGGCGAATATCCGTCACGGCAGGTGGACCGGCTGTTGGAACGTGCCGAAACGTGGGCACGAAACACCTCGCATTCTGCACGACGGGCGGAGTCTCTCGACCTGATGAACTCGGCAGCGCCCACACGGCGGCCACCGTCCGGTCCCGTCCTGTAGCCCGCACCGCCGCTCCCTCTGGAGGGGTGAGAACGCGCGACGGTCGCTACGGCGCTTGTTGTGCCAGCGGAGGCCGTGGCGGAACACCTGTGGGGCATGCACAGTGAGCGAAGAGCCTGGCACGCAGTGGGCGAGGCAGCGGTGTCGCGGCGGCTGATTCTGCGGTCGAGGGGCGGCCGGTCGTGAGGTTCGCGTATGCCGACCCGCCCTATTACGGGTACGCCGCGAGGCACTACGGGGTGGAGCATCCGCAGGCGCACGTCTGGGACGACCTGGACACGCACCGGGATCTGATCGGGCGTCTTGTGGAGGAGTATCCGGACGGGTGGGCGCTGTCGATGACCAGCGGCAACCTGCACGATCTGCTGCCGTGGG
>JBQCCO010000310.1:0-22833 GCA_051962155.1 Leifsonia sp.
GGACACCGAGGCCGTCGTCCCGGCCGACGCGGTCGGCTTCACCATGCTGCAGAAGCAGCTGGAGAGCCTCCTCGACTCCCTGTCCGAGCGCGAGGCGGGCGTGATCCGCATGCGCTTCGGCCTGGGCGACGGTATGCCGAAGACGCTCGATCAGATCGGCGACACCTTCGGCGTGACGCGCGAGCGCATCCGTCAGATCGAGTCGAAGACGATGGCGAAGCTGCGCCACCCGTCCCGCTCGCAGTCGCTGCGCGACTACCTCGAGTAAGGTGCGCTACCGACTGGCGGTCATCGCCGGCCGCCTCGCCCGCTGGCTGCTGCGCCTGCGGGGAGGCGGCTCCGCGGTGCCGGGGCGGGTCGCACTCGCGATCGCGCCGAAGTTCCTCGAACGCGCTGTCAGCCGTCTTCCGCTCGGCGTCGTGTTCGTCTCCGGCTCCAACGGCAAGTCGACGACGACGAACATGCTCACCGCGATCCTGCGGGAGCACGGGCTGGAGGTCTTCACCAACCCTTCCGGCGGCAACCTCCCGCAGGGCATCGCCTCGGCGCTCCTCGCGGACGTCCCCCTGGATGGTTATGTGCGCGGCGATGTCGGCGTGATCGAGGTGGATGAGGCGTACGGCGTCGACCTGGCTCGTGTCCTCAAGCCGCGCGGTTCCCTCCTGCTCAACGTGCAGATCGATCAGCTGAACCGATTCTTCGAGCCGGCCCGCGTGATCGGGATGCTGCGCTCGATCGCCGAGGGCTCCTCCGAGTTCGTGGTGGTGAACGCCGACGACGACAGCCTTGCGCGTGTCGGGGGCGAGCTGGCCGCCGCGGGCCGGGACGTGACCACGTTCGCGGTGGCGCCATCCATCATCGAGTCCTCGCCGAACGGACTGGCCAACGTCAAGGACCTCACGGGCGCCGCGGCGGCTGCATTGCCCGTCCCGTCCGTCTTCGTCAGCAAGCTCGAGGTGCAGAGCGCCCAGCTCACCATCGGCGGCGAGAACGTGCGCATCGGGCTCCCGGCCCGCGGCCTGCACTACGCCGTGGATGCGGCGGGCGCGACGGCGATGGCGCGGCGCCTCCTCGGCGACCGGTTCCAGCCGAACGCGGTGGTCGCCGCCATGGCCGCGCTCCGCACCGTCTACGGTCGCGGCGAGACGCTGCACGTGGGCGACGAGGAGCTCGAGATCATCATGATGAAGAATCCGCCGAGCCTCCAGCTCAACCTCGACTATCTGAGCGAGTCGCCCGAGCAGGTGTTCGTCTCGGTCGACGAGGGCACACCCGACCCGTCGTGGGTCTACGACATCGACCTGTCCAAGCTCAGCCACGTGGATGTGGTCTCCGGCACGAAGGCCTGGCAGTTCGCGACGCGGTTCGCCTACGCCGGTGTCGAGGTCGACCAGGTCGTGCCCGAGCTGAAGCCCGCTCTGCAGGCCTTCCTCACCCTGCCGAAGCCGTCGCGCGGCAGGAAGACCATGATCGTCAACTACGAGCAGATGATGCTGATCCGCAAACAGCTCGGCTTCCTCGATCTGGAGGGCGGGGAGCGATGACCGTCCTGCGCATCCTGCACCTCTATCCGGCGGAGCTCGGCATCAACGGCGACGCAGGCAATGTCCTCGCCCTGGCCGAGCGCGCCCGCTGGCGGGGCGTCGACGTGGACGTGGTGACCCATGCGCCCGGTGGCGAGCTGCCCTCCAGTGTGGACCTGATCCACATCGGCTCCGGGCCGCTGTCGGCGCAGCGCGCCGTCCACGAGGACGTGCTGCGGATCGCGCCGCGGCTGCGCGCCTGGCGCGACGCCGGCGTCCCGATCCTCGCGATCGCCGGCGGCTGGCAGCTGCTCGGCACGGAGCTCGAGACGGCCGAGGGCGAGGTGCTGGCGGGGGCCGCGGTCTTCCCCAGCCGTTCGGCGCTCGGAGCCAGGCGGCATGTCGGCGAGATCGTCGTGCGCCTGGCGGACGGCACCACGATCGCCGGGTTCGAGAACCATTCCGCCCGCACGGTCATCGACGGTGCCGAGCCCCTGGGCCGCGTCCTCAGCGGCACGGGCAATGACGGCTCGGTCGAGGGTGTCGTCGTCGGCGCGTCCATCGGAACGCACCTGCACGGACCTCTTCTGCCGATGAACCCCGTGCTCGCGGACCGCCTGCTGGGGACGGCTCTGCGCAGCGAGCTCCCGCCCGTGGCGCAGACCGAGCGGGTAGACCGCTACGCCACCAACGCGCGCCGCGCGATCGCCGAGCGCCTCAGCGTCTCGCTCTGATCTCCGATGGCCCGCCGGCCGTCTGGCCGGGTGTCAGCCGACGTAGACGCGGGGGACGCGCGCCGCGACGCCGGTGACCATCTCGTCGGCGATCGTCTCGGCCCAGTCGGCGTACTGCTCCGCCGTCGGCTCGCCGGCGGTGCCGGGACCGAAGAGGATGGCGGTGTCGCCCACCTCGACGCGATTCCGTCCCGCGTCCACGAGCATGCTGTCGGCCGACACCTCGATGACCGGGCAGCGACGGCCGTTCAGCAGAACCGAGGTCTTCGCGATCCCGAGCGTCGGGATGCCGTCCGCGTAGCCGACGCCCAGGCGCGCGCGAGCGGTCCCGCTGACGTGCACTTCGGTGACCGGCGCCTCGAGCCGCATCACGGGGATCAGACCCAGCTCGGCCCCGGTCGAGTCGTCGAACGGGGAGAATCCGTAGGCGGCGATCCCGAAGCGCACGAACGAGAATCGGGCCTCGGGCATCCGGATGCCGGCCGAGCTCGCCGCGAGATGCAGCGCCTCGAACCGGGCGCCCAGCGCTTCGGCCTCCGCGACCGCCGCACGGAACTCGGCCAGCGCGGCCGCATCCGCCGCGATCGAGGCGTCCGCGAGATGCGACCAGGCGGCGCGGATGCGGACCACCCCGCGGCGCTGCAGGTCGAGGGCGGATTCCACCAAGCCCGGCCACTCGTCACGGGTGGCGCCGTTGCGGCTGAGCCCCGTGTCCACCTTCAGGTGAACGACGGCGGGACGGTCGGCGCCCGCCGCTGCGATCGCACCCAGCTGCCACGTTGCGGAGACGCCGAGCTCGATGTCCGCCTCGATGCCGGCGCGCCAATCGGTGTCCTGTCCGTGCAGCCAGGCCAGGAGCGGGACGGTGACCCCCGCGTGACGCAGGAGGAGCCCGGCCGGGATCTCCAGGACGGCCAGTGACGTGGCGCCGGCCTGCAGCCCCGCTTCCGCGATGGGGAGGAGCCCGTGCCCGTACGCGTCGGCCTTCACGGCCAGCATGGTCTCGGCGGGAGCGATCAGCCGGGTCAGGTGTGCGACGTTGTGCCGCAGGGCGGCGAGATCGATCACGGCGCGAGGGAGCGGCTCGGCGACCGCATCCACGATGGTCATGCGGGAGTCCTCATGAGCGGTGGATCCTCTCGATGCGCCGGCCCAGCCGGCTCGTGATGACCGGGGCGGCGATGCGGAGGGCATCCGCCCAGTCCAGCACCGAGGGCTCACCGCGGCCCGGGTCGCCGAACAGGACGACGGGGTCGCCCGGCCGGGCGAAGTCGTCGCCGATGTCGACCACGAACTGGTCCATGGCGATACGCCCGGTGATCCGGCCGATCGTGTCGCCGACCTTCACCGGCGCCTTGTTGGATGCGACGCGCAGGATGCCGTCGGCGTAGCCGAGAGCGACCAGCACCAGGGTGGTCGGTCGCGCGGTGCGGTAGGTGTAGCCATAGGAGACGCCGCGATCGGCGGGGACGCGCTTCACGGCGATGATCTCGCCCTCCAGGCGCATCGCGGGCGAAGAGGGACGGGCGGGGTCGAGACCGAACAGCGCCGGGCCGAGGACCGTCGGACCAGCTGCAGCACCGTCTCTGCCGACGATGACGCGGGCGATGAGTCCCGCATCCGCGATGGCCGCCGCATCCTCCACCCGGGAGACGAGAAAACCGCCGACCCCCGCATCCGTCAGCGCACCTGCCACGGGGATGAGCCCGTGGCCGTACGCATCGGCGCGGAGATCGGCGGTGGAGCCGGGGAGCGATGACGCCAGAGCGGATGCCGTGGAGCGGATGGCGGAGAGGTCGATGTGGGCGTGCCTGCGCACGCTCGTGCCTGTCGCCATCCTCCGGTCAGCCTCGCTGTTCGCGATGCGGACGCGTTACGCGCGCTGCTCTTCGAACAGGCGAGCGGTCTCGTCGTGCCAGCTGTGGGCGATCTGAGAGAGCTTCTCCTGGTGCTTCTTGCCGTGGTGAGCGCAGAAGAGGAGTTCGCCGTTGTTGACGACGACGCGGATGTACGCCTGTGCGCCGCAGCTGTCGCAACGATCGGCGGCCGTCAGTTGCGGCCCCGAGGCGAGCTCGTCAACGGCCCCGTTCTCCGAGGTGAGTGTCGACATGTGAGGCTCCTTTCCGTCGCAACCGCTGAACTCGATACCTCTATAGAACCACGGATACTCGGCAACCAGGCGCGCATTGGCTGCTATTTCGCTCAACGCGTAGCCTCGCGAGCGGCCCGGGTGTCGTGGCGTGGCCTCCCGGCTCCCGGCGCTTACGCTGGTGGTGTACGTGCTCCCGCATCCCGGGCGGGGAGGCACCAGATCCACAAGGAGCACCCGTGGCGAGTTCGGACTATTCGGCCAGGCACCTCTCGGTGCTCGAGGGGCTGGAGGCCGTCCGCAAGCGCCCGGGCATGTACATCGGCTCCACCGACTCGCGCGGGCTCATGCACTGCTTGTGGGAGATCATCGACAACTCGGTGGATGAGGCCCTCGCCGGTCACGGAACGGCCATCGACGTCATCCTGCACGACGACGAGAGCGTCGAGGTACGCGACACCGCTCGCGGCATCCCCGTGGACATCGAGCCGAAGACCGGCCTGTCCGGAGTCGAGGTGGTGTTCACCAAGCTGCACGCCGGCGGGAAGTTCGGTAGCGGTTCGTACGCGGCCTCGGGCGGTCTGCACGGGGTCGGCGCCTCGGTCGTCAACGCGCTCTCGGAGCGGCTTGACGTCGAGGTCGACCGCGACGGCAAGACCTGGGCCATGTCGTTCCATCGCGGCGAGCCGGGCATCTTCGAGGACGGGAAGGGCGAGCCGAGCCCCGACAACCCGTTCACCCCGTTCGTCAGCGGCAGCGAGCTGCGCATCGCCGGCAAGGTGGCCAAGGGCGTCACCGGGACGCGGATCCGCTACTGGGCCGACCGGCAGATCTTCACGAAGGGCGCGGAGTTCGCCACCGACGACCTGGTCGGGCGCGCGCGGCAGACGGCGTTCCTGGTCCCCGGGCTCACGATCTCGATCGACGACAAGCGGCCTTCCGGCGACGGCGCAGGACCCGCGGGACGGACCACCTTCCGCTACGAGGGCGGCATCTCGGAGTTCGTCGACTTCCTCGCCCCCGACAGCCCGATCACCGACACCTGGCGTCTGACCGGAGAGGGCCACTTCACCGAGACGGTGCCGGTCCTCTCCGACTCGGGCGCCATGCTGCCGACCGAGCTGCGGCGTGACTGCCAGGTGGACATCGCCCTGCGCTGGGGGACCGGCTACGACACGGTCATGCGCAGCTTCGTCAACATCATCGCGACGCCGAAAGGCGGCAGCCATCAGGCCGGATTCGACCAGGGGCTGCTCAAGTTCCTCCGCCAGCAGGTGGAGCTGAACGCCCGCCGGCTGAAGGCCGGAACGGACAAGCTCGAGAAGGACGACGCGATGGCTGGCCTCACGGCTGTGCTCACCGTCCGCCTCCCCGAGCCGCAGTTCGAGGGGCAGACGAAGGAGATCCTCGGCACGCCGGCCGTGCGGGCGATCGTCGCGAACGTCGTGCAGAAGGCGATGGCCGAGCGCTTCACCTCCTCCAAGCGGGACGACAAGGCGCAGGCCGCGCTGGTGCTCGACAAGGTCGTGGCCGAGATGAAGTCGCGGATCTCGGCACGCGCCCACAAAGAGACGCAGCGACGCAAGAACGCGCTCGAGACCTCATCCCTGCCGGCGAAGCTGGTCGACTGCCGTTCCAACGACGTCGGCAACAGCGAGCTGTTCATCGTCGAGGGCGACTCGGCCCTCGGGACCGCCCGCCGGGCACGGGACAGCGAGTACCAGGCGCTGCTGCCCATCCGCGGCAAGATCCTCAACGTCCAGAAGGCGTCCGTCTCGGACATGCTCTCGAACGCCGAGTGCGCCGCGATCATCCAGGTGATCGGCGCCGGGTCGGGGCGCAGCTTCGACCTGTCCGTGGCGCGCTACGGCAAGGTCATCATCATGTCGGATGCGGACGTCGACGGTGCGCACATCCGCACCCTCCTGCTCACGCTGTTCTTCCGCTACATGCGGCCGATGATCGAGGAAGGGCGCGTCTTCGCCGCCGTGCCTCCGCTGCACCGGGTGGTCGTCGTGAACCCCGGGTCGAAGCCGAACGAGACGATCTACACCTACTCGGAGGCGGAGCTGCAGGCGGTTCTCGCCGACCTGAAGAAGCGCGGCAGGAAGTACCAGGAGCCCATCCAGCGCTACAAGGGACTGGGCGAGATGGATGCGGACCAGCTCGCGACCACGACGATGGATCGCGCCCACCGCACCCTGCGCCGGGTGCGCGTGCCCGACGCCGAGGCCGCCAACCGCGTCTTCGAACTCCTCATGGGCAACGACGTCGCCCCGCGCAAGGAGTTCCTCATCGCCAGCGCCGACGACCTCAGCCGCGCCCGCATCGACGCCTGACCCGCGCCTCCCCCTCACCCACTATCGAGCCCCACCGTCGAGGGCCCCACTGTCGAGTACACGAAGACTGCACGTTTTCGGGATAGAAACGTGCAGTCTTTGTGTACTCGACGGTGGGGGGCGACCCGCGAGGGCGAGGGGCTAGGCGATGCGGCGGCCGAGGGAGCCGACGACGGTGTCGAGGGGGGTGCCGGAGCCGTCGCGGGGGGCGCCGCCCTCGGGGAGGGTCCGCGCGACGCCGTCGGGGGCGACGGCGAGGGCGGGTCCGCGGCCGGCCCAGGCGAGCACGAGCTCGCTCTCGCCCTTGAGGAAGCGCTGGGCGCGGACGCCGCCAGTGGCACGTCCCTTCGCCGGGAACTCGGCATAGTCGCTGACCTTGGCCGTCCCGGGGTCGGCGCCGGGCAGCGTCGCGTCGCTCGCGGCGATCGTCGCGACGACCGCCTGCTCGGCGTCCTCTGCCGATACCGAACCGAAGAAGATCGCACGCGCGCCGGCGCTGAGGTTCATGCCGGCCATTCCGCCGGCGGCCCGGCCCTGCGGGCGCACGCTCGAGGCGGAGAACCGCAGCAGCTGAGCGTCGCTCGCGACGAACACCAACTCGTCCGCGTCCGTCACCGTCGTGGCGCCGACGACCTCGTCCCCGGGCTTCAATGCGATGACCTCGAAGTCCGGCTTGTTCGCCCAGTCGCCCGCGGCAACGCGCTTCACGACCCCCTGGGCGGTTCCGAGCGCGATGGTCCGCTCCGAGTCGAGACCGACCAGGGCGAGGATGCGCTCCTTCTTGTCCGCAAGCGCCAGGTAGTCGCCGATCTTCACGCCGGCGCCGAGCTGGATGGAGTTGGCCGGCACCCCGGGCAGGTCGACGGGGGAGAAGCGGATGAGCCTCCCGCGATTCGTCACCGCGCCGATCTCGCTGCGGCTGGTCGTATCCAGCTGCGAGAGGATCGCGTCGTGCTTGCTGCGGCGGGCCGGCGGCTGGATGCGGTCGAGGCCCTGCTCCTCCGTCGGGCCGGCATCCACGCGCAAAATGCGACCGGTCGTGGAGAGGTACACCCGCGTCGGGACGTCGGCGACCTCCAGCTGCACCGTGGCCGCCTTGCTGCGGGAGGCCGAGGCGATCGACGGCTTCGCTTCGGTCAGCAGCGTGCGACGGGGCGTGCCGAACGTCGAGGCCACCCGCTCCAGCTCGTCCGACACCATGTCTTCGATGCGCTGGCGCGAGGCGAGCAGGGTCTCCAGCTCTTCGATCTCCGCGCGCAACTGGTCGCGCTCGGTCTCGAGCTCGATGCGGCTGAACCGGGTGAGGCGGCGAAGCCGCAGCTCGAGGATGTAGTCCGCCTGCAGCGTGCTCAGGTCGAACACCTGCATCAGCCGGCCTCGGGCCTGCTCCGTGTCGTCCGACGTGCGGATGACCTGGATGACCTCGTCGATGTCGACGATCGCCACGAGCAGTCCCTCGACCAGGTGCAGGCGCTCCTTGCGACGCGCGAGGCGGAACTGCGAGCGCCGGGTGACCACGCTGATCCGGTGGTCCAGGTAGACCTGCAGCAGGTCCCGCAGGCCGAGCGTCTGCGGCCCGCCGGCGACGAGGGCGACGTTGTTGATCGCGAAGCCCTCCTCCAGCGGCGTGTGCCGGTACAGCTGCTCCAGCACCGCCTCCGGGCTGAACCCGGTCTTGATGCCGATGACGAGCCGGAGGCCGTGCTGACGGTCGGAGAGGTCGGTGACGTCGGAGATGCCGTTCAGCTTCTTGCCGTTGACGCCGTCCTTGATCTTCTCGATGACCTTCTCGGGGCCGACGCCGTAGGGCAGCTCGGTGACGACCAGCCCGCTCTTGCGCGCGGTGATGGACTCGACGGCCACCTTCGCGCGCATCCGGAAGCTTCCGCGGCCGGTCGCGTACGCGTCGCGCACACCGGCGAGGCCGGCGATGGTCCCGCCGCCCGGCAGATCGGGACCGGGGACGTAGGCCATCAGGTCGTCGAGGCTGGCGTCCGGGTTCTCGAGCAGGTGCCGGGCGGCGCCGACGACCTCGATGAGGTTGTGGGGCGCCATGTTGGTGGCCATGCCGACCGCGATCCCGCTCGCGCCGTTGACCAGGAGGTTCGGGAAGGCGGCGGGCAGCACATCCGGCTGCATCAGCTGGTTGTCGTAGTTGGGGACGAAGTCGACGACGTCCTCGTCGAGGTCCTCCGTCATGGCCAGCGCGGCGGCGGCCAGGCGGGCCTCGGTGTAGCGGGCGGCGGCGGGACCGTCGTCCAGCGAGCCGAAGTTGCCGTGGCCGTCGATGAGGGGGACGCGGAGGGTGAAGTCCTGCGCCATCCGCACGAGCGCGTCGTAGATGGCGCTGTCGCCGTGCGGGTGCAGCTTTCCCATCACCTCACCGGTGACACGCGCCGACTTGACGTGGCCGCGGTCGGGCCGCAGTCCCATCTCGGTCATCATGTAGAGGATGCGGCGCTGCACCGGCTTCAGTCCGTCGCGCGCATCGGGGAGGGCGCGCGAGTAGATCACCGAGTAGGCGTACTCGAGGAAGGAGCCCTGCATCTCGGTCGTGACGTCGACGTCTTCGATGCGTTCCGTCGTTCCGGCGGCGGGCTGGTCGTCTGCTGGTGTCATTCGTGCATTCTGTGCAGGAGGGGCGGGGAGGGCCGTGGGGGCGCCTCGGCCGGCCGGGGATGGCTGTGCCAGACTGGGCCGGATGCCCCCCATGCTACCGGCCGCGTTCACGACGAGAGCGAGCCTCGCCACGGTTCTGCCGAGTTCACTGGCCGCCGTCTCGGGCGCCGGGAACGAGCTGGGGCTGCCGCCGCTGGAGCACGTCGTGGTGATCGTCGTCGACGGACTAGGTGCGGCGTCGTTGCGCGCCAGAGCAGGGCATGCGCGCACGCTTGCGCCGCTGCTCGGCAAGGCGACCACGATCGACGCGGGATTCCCGACGACGACGGCGGCCGCGCTCGCGACGCTGACGACCGGGACGACTCCCGGAGAGCACGGGCTGGTCGGCTACCGGGTCCGCGATGCGGCCGGGCGGCTGACCAACCAGCTGAGCGGCTGGGATGCGGCCATGCATCCGGACACCTGGCAGCGCTCGCGGACGGTGTTCGAGCGCGCAGCGGACCAGGGCGTCCGTGCCCGGGCGATCGGGCTCCCCAAATTCGAGAACACCGGCTTCACGGCGGCCGTGCTGCGCGGAGCGGAGTTCACCGGCGTGTCCGGGCTGGCCGACCGGTTCGCGGTCACTGCCGACATCGTCGCGTCGCCGGGTCCCGGATTGACCTACCTCTACGTCGCCGAGCTCGACCAACTGGCGCACGCACGCGGCTGGGAGTCCCCGGAGTGGACGGCGGCCCTGGAGACGGTGGATGCGCTGGTCGCCGGCTTCGCTCGCCGCCTGGGGCCCGGCCGAGGTGCCCTGCTCACGGCCGACCACGGTGTCGTGGATGTCCCGCACAGCGGCCACATCCTCTACGACACCGCTCCTGAGCTGCTGGAGGGCGTCGCCGAGATCGCGGGCGAGCCGCGGCTCCTCCACCTCTATGTGGACGACGGCATCGCGCCTGATGTCGTCGCTGAGCGCTGGCGCGACTCCGAGGGCGAACGCTCCTGGGTGGCGACGCGGTCACAGGCGATCGACGCCGGCTGGTTCGGGCCGAGCGTCCATCCCGAGGTGGCGCCGCGAATCGGGGATGTGCTGGTCGCCGCCCGCAAGCGGATCGCCTACTACGATGGACGGGACCCGCAGCGCACCGGCCGCAACATGATCGGCCAGCACGGATCGCTCACGCCGGAGGAGACGCGGGTTCCCCTGCTGCGCTTCGGAGCGGCAGGCTGAGGTCGCCCGCGACCGGATGCGGTGCATGGTGCGGAACGTGCTGTGCTGCCGCGGCCGGCGTCGTCTCGGGCGTCGGCACCTCATCGGCGGTCGTGCGCGACCCGATCCCGAACCGCTCGATCCAGTAGGCGAACCCGCGGCCGGGTCCCCATCCTTTGAGCGACATCGCCTTGCTCTCGAGGAACC
Source organism: Leifsonia sp. (assembly GCA_051962155.1). GTDB lineage: Bacteria > Actinomycetota > Actinomycetes > Actinomycetales > Microbacteriaceae > Leifsonia. The sequence goes on from JBQCCO010000310.1 coordinate 10,707, forward strand.
GCCAGCTGAGCCACGAGAGGGACAGCACGATCACCGCCGCGCCGAGGATCATCGGGATGACGCCCAGCTTGTAGAGACCGAAGTAGGCGAGGGTCTGCTGCACCGGGAACGCGTACAGGTAAACGCCGTAGGAGATGTCGTTCTTCTGCCCGATGGTCCGCAGCCGGCCGGGGATGGCGGATCCGGCCCACAGGATGAAGTAGACGCCGGCGGGTACGCCGATCACGGCATATCCGCCGTTCAGCAGCGTCCAGGCGAGCACGACGCCGGCGGCGATCCCGAATCGCGGAGTGAGCGGGATGGAGCGGGAGTAGACCGCGAACACCGAGCCGATGGCGAACGGGTAGGCCAGGAGCAGGAACTGCGGGTCGCCGAGCGGCGGGAAGACCGCTCCCATCGTCCCCGGGCTGACCAGCTGCACGATCTGACCGGCGAAGATGACGGCGGCGACCGCGACGACCACCGGTCGCGCTTTCGCCAGGACTCCCGCGGCGAGGAGGACCGCGACCATCAGGTAGCAGGCCCATTCGTAGGAGAGGGTCCAGGTGGAGCCGTTGAAGACGCTGGCGTGCGCGCCCAGACCGTAGGGGGTGGAGTAGCGGAAGACGTCGAGGATGCCCCAGGCGCCGACGTGCAGCGTCCAGTTGGAGGCGATGTAGTGCCAGGGGCTCGCTGGGGATCGCGCGAAATAGTCCGCGATCGCGTGGCCGTCGAGCGTCCAGATCACCGGCCCGAGGACGAATGCGGACAGCAGGAGAACGAGGAAGAACGCGGGGAAGATGCGGAGGACGCGGCGCCAGAGGAACTGCATCACATCCGCCGACATCCCGCTCTTGGTGATCAGGTAGCCGCTGATGGCGAAGAAGCCGGCCACCGCCAGCGAGCCGAGATTCGACTGGCCGTGCGTGATCCCGGTTCCCGGGTCGTGGCCGAACCCGCCGAGTGGGAACGTGTGCGAGACCAGGACCGCCAGCGCGAGAACGAGACGGATCAGGCCGAGCGCGTTGTCATGCCCGCGGAGGGCAGAACTGATCGTCCGTGCAGGGTCCGTTGAGAGCATTCCCACAGGATACGGGACGATCGGTCTCGATCCGCGCTAGGACCCGCGATTGGGGAGAGGGCAACTCGCTCCCACGACGCAACGGCCGGCATCACGATGATGCTCAGGGGACATCCTCGCACCGCAACAGGTTTGCGGCGTTGTAGTCCAGAACGCTGGTCCCTCCGAGGATCGTCACCTTGTCAGTGTGGCCGAGGAGCAGCGCCCTCTCCGTAGCGTCACTCAAACACGCCGAGCGAGAGGTCAGCAGCGGTGCCTTGAGGGAGGCCGCCCAGACCGCGCCGGTGAGTGCATCGGGAAAGGTGGTGCCGTTGGCGAGGAAGGCGTTTGGGGCCTGGGGGAAAACAGCGCGAGCGACGGCAGCAGCAGTGCTGAAGCGGTCGGCGCCTGCGAGGCGCGTCGCGGGTGCTATGCCATTGAGGTCGGCCAGGATGCCGTCGCTCACGACGTCTGCGCCCCCGACCACCGTCACCGACGACGGATGCAGTCCGGAGACGAGCGCTCTGGTAGCGGCATCGAGCGAGCTCGACCAGCCGTTGACGAGGACGACCGGATCGCCGGCGGCGCCCGCCGCCGCTGACGCGCTCAAAGCGTCTGGAAAGGTGTTGCCCGTTGCTAGATAGACGGTGGAAGCAGACGAGAAGGTCGAAGCCACGATGGCCTGGGCTGTTGCATAGCGGTTTCCGCCGGCAAGCCGTTGCAGCAGCGCCTTCGGCACAGTGGCCCGGATCTGACTTTCCACCTCAGTACTGATGGCTGCTGTCCCGCCGACGATGACGACGCGCGCCGGTGCCATTCGGCTCAGGGCGTTCGCCGTCGCGGCAGGAAGCGCCCACGGCGCGGTCAGCAGGAGCGGACCGCCTTCCTTCGCGGCAGCCGGTCCGGCAGCGAGTGCATCTGGGAAGTCGAGGCCTGAGGACACGTAGACGACGGGGGCGCCCGAGGGGTACTCCTTCGAAGCGATCTGAGCTGCCGTATCGAACCGGTCGGATCCGGCGATTCGATCCGTATTGACGAAGGCGAGGTGACCGATGGCGCTAGTACCAGGGGGTGTGGAAGGATCGAAGGCCCGTAACCAGACCGAATCATCGTTCGTCGCAACCGCCTGTATACCCGCGCTCGAGTCGCCGGCGGTCACGTCACTGCCATCAGGACTGACGTGGAGATACGTGGAGTAGCCGAAACCCCAGAGAGCCCCGTCAGGTGATTCCTGGCAGTTTTCGTAGTAGAAATAATCATTCTCCAACCGAGGAACGACTCGGCCGGCCGTGATCTGGAAGACCGACTCGTACCCATCGGTGGGCTTGGCGGCGACCCAGAGTGACGATGTCGAGTTCTGCCAGCAGACGCCTTCCACGAGGGTGAGGCCGGCCGGGAGCTGTGCACTCCAGGAAGGATCGCTCAATCGGTGAAAGAGAAGTTCTCCAGTCGGAGTGCTTGTCGCCCAGAAGACTTCGCCGTGGTACGTCGCAATGTCCAGCCCGCCGGTCACTAGCGGCGTGAGTGCTCCGGTCGCCTCCACACGTGAAAGTACGTTGACCCCGCCGGTGGTGTACGTGGCGAAGAGTTGGCCATCCGACTGCGGGTCGAAGGACACCTGTTTCGTGTCGGACGGGACAGCCAGCGTCACTCGGCTCCCGTCGGGGAAGATTCCGAAGTAACCCGTCTCGTCCGAGGAGATGCCCCACATGCTGCCGCCCGGCCCCGGGAACACGCTGTCGAGGTGGTTGTTCCAGTCGGGATGCAACTGCGTATCGACCGTCCCGTCCGGAGAGATCCAGGATGTCGTCGTTGTGTGAGCCTGGTAGTCGTATGCCACCAGGACGGCGCGGTCGTCGGTGGTCAGACCCCAGGTGATGATCGAGATCAACCCGAACGTGCTGAGTTGTGTCACCGTCCCGTCCGGCGCTACCCGCACCATTCCGGCGGGGCCGATCAACCAGAGAGAGCTGTCCGAGGCTCGCTGAATCGTCGACCGTGAGGAGTTGTAGGTGCCGCCGGCTCCAGGCAATGGATGCGCAACGAGGGTCTCATCTTCTGCGATCGAGTAGAGGCCCTCGCTGTTCTCGAACCAGGGTCGTCCGTCCGGGCCGATGACCAGATTCGAGGTGTTATCGAGGTACGACGCCGCACCGGCGACGATATCCGACGCAACTCCACCGGGGCTGGAGGCGGTCGAGAGTGCGGTCGTCGGAGCCGGGGTAGCTGCAGCCGGCTCGCTGAAAACCGGGATGACGCCGGCTCCGATGACCAGCGTCAGCGCGGCAACTCGTGCGATCGTTCGGTGACGGTCGATATGACCCATGGATCCCCCTCGTGGTGCGTCGGACCCACGGATCCACCCCGAGGCTAGCTGCTGACGTGGCATTTCCCCCTCCCCCCGAACGGGGGTCAAGGGAAGAGCTTCAGGCCAGGTCGTCGTCCGTCCGGGCGCCGAAGACGATCTCGTCCCAGCTCGGCATCGCCGCGCGGCCCTTCTTGCGCGCCGACGGCTGCGGGCCCGAGTCGTTCGACGGGGCGCTCGGAGGGGCGGGGACGTCGAGTGGCAGGAGCGGCTGCTCGGCGACGGGAGGACGCTCGGCGGCCGGTGGACGGTCTTCGACGAGACGGAACGGCGTCGGGATCTCGATCGGCGTGGTCGCAGCGGGCGGCTGCGGCTCGCCGGCGGCGGGACCGTCCTCGTAGGCCGCTGCCTCGCGCTCGCCCCGGCGGCGGCGCAGGGCCTCCAGCAGGTCGGCGGTCTGGTGGAGGTCGCGAGGGGCGTCATCCGACCGCTTGATCGCCGATACGGCGATGGAGTTGTTGGTCCCCGGCGTGCGGAGCGGCAGCGGCTCGATCGGTGAGGTGACCTCGGGGCCGAGCAGGTCGGCGGATGGCGCCGGGAAGGTGAACGCACCGCTGTCGAAGCGGGACGTGTCCGGCTCGCCCTCGTGCGGCAGCACGGCGCGCAGCCGGGGGATGAGCGTCCCGCCGCGCAGCTCTCCCGCCTGGGAGAGCGTGGTCGCCTCGGAGTTCAGGGGCGCGAGGGCGTGCTTGCGCGCGTCGTACGACCAGCGGGCATCGTGGTCGATGGTGTCCGCTGTGAACTCGAGCTTGACGATCCAGCCGGTCTCGCTGTCCTTCCAGCTCGCCCAGCGCTCGCCGGCGACGCCAAGCGATGCCAGACGCTCGCGGATGACGCTTCCGAACGTCTCCGGTTCGCCCAGCGGGTCGACTGCGTCGGAGGTGTGGACGGGGACGCTGAGGGCGCTCGCCACGATGTGCTCGCGCTCGGCGATGATCGGTCCCTCGAAACGCTGCACGTAGTCCAGCGGCGCTCCGGTGACGGCCGCCACATCCTCGGCGGACATGCCGGAGCGGATGTGCGCCTGGACCTCGCGCGGTGAGAGCTTGGGCGCGTCGGCGGGCGTCTCCTGACGCACCTGGCGCACCTTCGACTGCAACGCCTCGTCGACGGCGATGCGGAACCGCTCACCGTCGTCGCCGACGGCGACGAGTGCACCGTTCTCGACCCCGATGACCTTCAAATCCTGCATGTGGATTGCCTTCCGAGCTCGTTCGTACGGGCCCAGGATGACACGGAGAACGGGGCAATCCGGGGAATATCCCGGGCGTGCCGGAAGTTGCACTGGCAGCGATCGCTGAAAGGGTCCTGGATGGTTTTGCTATTCGGGGGCGATTGATGCAAACTATGGCCGCCGATTGCGAGAATCGGCCGCTACATACGAGAAGTGGATGGGCATGGCAACGGATTACGACGCACCACGGAAGACCGAGGACGACTCCGAGTCGATCGAGGCCCTCAAGGAGCGTGTCCCGGACAAGATGTCGGGTGTCGTGGACGTCGAGGACGCCGACAATCCTGGTGGCTACGAGCTGCCCGGTGCCGACCTCTCCGACCTCGACCTCGATGTCGTGGTGCTCCCTCCCCAGGCGGACGAGTTCACCTGCGTGAACTGCTTCCTGGTGAAGCACCGTTCGCAGATCGACCACGAGACGAAGCTCGGGCCGATCTGCGTGGAGTGCGCTGCGTAAGCACCGGACTGCAGGCAGTACGGCGCCTAGGCGGCACCCGAGGAACTGAGGCGAGCCTCTTCGAGAACCCGGACCAACTGGTCCGGGTTTCTTGTCGAGAGGAGCCAGTACGGTGTCGGGTCGTCGAGATCGGCCAGCGGCACCTTCACCACCGGCTTGATCCAGCCGCGAATGAGCAGCCAGGCCCGCGCATCCAGCAGGCGGCCGCGCTGCTGGGTCGCCTCCTCGCCACGGTAGGCGGCCGGCTCCCCGGTGAGGCCGAGGGGGATGTGTGCATTTCCCGCGACCAGCTCCTCCTTCGTGACCCGGATGACCGGCGTGGTCGCGACCAGGAAGACCGCCCAGGCCACGTAGATGACGATGGCGAGCACCACCCCGACCGCGAAGTTGATCGGCGCGAAGACGAGCATGACGGCGGGGATGACGAGCAGGGTCGAGATGAACAGCCAGGGCGTCGCCCACAGTCGTTCTCGGTAGAGGTCCATGACCTCTATTCGATCAGACTTCTGCACTAGCCTCGACACGTGACAGATACCGTCGACGTGCCGATCATCGCCGAGTTCCCTCCCGCCTACGCGCACCCCGGCGACGCCGGCGCCGATCTGTGCGCTGCGGAGGCGGTCACGCTCGGCCCTTGGGAGCGCTTCACGATGCCGACCGGAGTCTCCATCGCCCTGCCCGAGGGCTACGCCGGATTCGTCGTGCCACGCAGCGGCCTCGCCATGCGCCACGGCCTGACCATCGTCAACGCGCCCGGCACCGTGGATGCGGGCTATCGCGGCGAGATCAGGGTCACCCTGCTGAATACGGACAGGTCGATGGCCTACGATATCGGCGTCGGCGACCGGATCGCCCAGCTGATCGTGATGCCGGTCACCCGGGCGAGGTTCATCCCCGTCGACACCCTCCCGGACAGCCACCGTGGCACCGCGGGCTTCGGCTCGTCCGGGTACACCGTGACCACGTCAGGAGAACACGCGTGACCGACAGCAGTACCCCCCGAGGCTCCGGCGACGGCGCCGGGCTCGATCAGCAGGGAGCGGAGGCTCTGGAGGCCGACGCCCTCGAATTCGAGAAGTCGGCGCCGGAGGACCGCGAGACCGAAGGGCCGCTCGACGAGAGCGAGGCCAATCCCGTCCGCCCGTATGTCGATCTCGGCGGCGTGAAGATCCTGCCGCGCGAGGGACTCCACCTGCGGCTGGAGGTCGAGGAGGAGTCGCAGCGCGTCGTCGCCGTCGGCCTCGACTACGCGGGCTCGACTCTGCAGGTGCAGCCGTTCGCCGCTCCGCGGTCCTCGGGTCTCTGGCACGAGATCCGCGCTCAGATCTCGGAGCAGGTGCAGCGCCAGGGCGGCCGGGTGACGGAGCGCGACGGGGCGTTCGGGCCGGAGCTCGTGGCTGAGATCCCCGTCGCCGCCCCGCAGGGCGGCCCCGTCGAGACACGCGTGGCCCGGTTCGTCGGCGTGGACGGCCCGCGCTGGTTCCTCCGCGGAGTGATCGCCGGCGACGCGGCCGTGCAGCCCGAGGCCGCCGCGCTGGTCGAGGACCTCTTCCGCAGCATCGTGGTGGTGCGCGGCACGGTCCCGATGCCGCCGCGCGACCTCATCCCGCTCCGGATGCCCGCCGCGCCCACCGCAGGCACCGAGAACGACTACTCCTCTCTCTAAGGCATGAGCATGACCGATCACGACGGGCCGGACCCGGCCCAGGAGGGCGCAGCGTCTAGACCGGCGCCCGGGCTCGGCGACAGCATCGCCGCCGCGGCGCGCCGCTCCGGTCTCGGACAGCTGGCCGAGAGCGACGCCTCCACAGGGGCGGCGCTGCTCGGCGCCCTCGGAGGCTTCCGCGGGCTGTGCGAGACCATCCTGCCGGGCCTCGTGTTCCTCGTCCTCTTCACGTTCACCCAGAACGTCCCGGTCTCGATCATCTCGTCGGTGGCTGTCGCGGCCCTCTTCACCGTGTTGCGCATCGTCGGCAAGACTCCGGTCACGCAGGCCATGGCCGGGCTGATCGGCGTCGGGATCTCGGCGATCCTCGCGCTCATCACGGGCCGTGGAGAAGACAACTTCGTGTTCGGGATCTGGGTCAACATCGCGTTCGGAGCGGCGATCCTGATCTCCATGCTCCTGCGCTGGCCACTCATCGGCCTGGTCGCCGGTTACCTCATGGGCGGCGGCGTGGCCTGGCGCCGCGACAAGCGGAAGTTCCGCGTCCTGCAGGCGGTGACGTTCCTCTGGCTCCTTCTCTTCGTCGTCCGGCTGCTCGTGGAGGTTCCCCTCTACCTTGCCCACACGGATGCGGCCACGAGCGCGCTCGCGTTAGCCAGGCTCCTCACCGGTGTTCCGCCCTACGCGCTGCTGCTGCTGGTGACGTGGTTCATCGTGAAGGGGCAGTTCCCGCAGGTGCCGGACGAGCGCGCGCGGGGCGCCTCGGCCGGGTAGAGCGCACCACGAAGGACGAGGGGGACGGATGCTGGACGCCGAGACGACCGAGGGGCTGAACGCCGCCCAGGTCGCCGAACGGGTGGCGGACGGCCGCGTCAACACGCAGACGCAGCCGAGCTCCCGTTCCGTGAGCGACATCCTCCGCGAGAACATCTTCACGCTGTTCAACGGCATCCTCACCGCCTGCTTCGTCGCCGTGCTGCTGCTCGGCGACCTGCGCGACGGCTTCTTCTTCGGGATCGTCGTCGTCAACGCCCTGATCGGCATCGTGCAGGAGTACCGCGCCAAGCGGGTCCTCGACCGCGCGGCGCTGCTCGCCGCGCCGCACAGCCGGGTGCGACGCGACGGTGAGGTCACCACCGTTGCGCTGGAGGACGTGGTCCTCGACGACCTGCTCGTGCTGCGTCCGGGCGACCAGGTCCCGGCGGACGCGGTCGTCGTCGAGAGCACGGGTCTCTCGGTCGACGAGTCGATGCTGACGGGGGAGTCGGACCCGGTGTTCAAGGACGCCGATGCGCCACTCCTCTCCGGCTCCCACGTCGTCACCGGTACGGGGCTCGCCGTCGTGACGGCCGTCGGCGCCGACTCTTACGCGAGCCGGCTGACCAGCGAGATCCGCAAACACTCGCTGGTGCGTTCAGAGCTGCGGGAGGCGACCAACCGCATCCTGGTGTACCTCTCCTGGATCCTCGGGCCGCTCATCCTGGTGACCCTGATCGGGCGGGTCCTCACCTACGGCGGCTTCGCGCACCTGTTCAGCGACGACCACTGGCGGCGAGCGCTGCTGGATGCGGTGGCCGCGGTCGTGGGCATGATCCCGGAAGGTCTCGTTCTTCTGACCAGCCTCGCATTCGGTGTGGCCGCCATCCAGCTGGCCGCCCGGAAGGTGCTGGTCCAGGAGCTGGCCGCGGTCGAGGTGCTCGCGCGCGTCGACGTGCTCTGCCTCGACAAGACCGGGACGCTGACGACGGGGGAGCTGTCGTTGCACGGCACCGAGCCCATCGGCGACGCGGTGGATGCGGAACTTGCCGAGACGGCCCTGGCCGCGTTCGGCTCGGATGAGGCGGGCAACGCGACTTCGGGGGTCCTGGGGTCGCGGTTCCGCAGCGACCGTTTCCGGGTGTCGCGGCGCATCCCGTTCAGCTCGGCGACGAAGTACAGCGCGGTGGTGATCACGGTGGACGGCAGGGAGTCGTCGTGGGCGCTGGGCGCTCCCGAGTTCGTGCTGGAGCAGCATCCCGCTGCGCTGGAGCGGGCGACCGCGCTCGCCGCCACCGGTTTGCGGACGCTGGCCCTGGCGCGGGCGATCGACCCGCTGCCCGAGGCGGTGCACGTGCCGCTCGCCGGGACGCGGGTGGAGCCGGCCCTCCTGGTGCTGCTCGCCGAGACCCTGCGGCCGGAGGCGCGCGACACCCTCGTGTACTTCCGCGATCAGTCGGTTCGCGTGGTCGTCATGTCCGGCGACAACCCGGTCACGGTCGCCGCGATCGCCCGGGAGCTGCAGCTCGAGGGAGACGCCGTGGATGCGTCCACCCTCACGAGCGACGAAGCGCTCTCGGATGCGCTGGAGACGGCGAGCGTGCTCGGCCGCGTCAGCCCGGACCAGAAGCGCGCGGCCGTCCGGCTGCTCCAGGAGCGCGGCCGCACCGTGGCGATGACCGGCGACGGCGTGAACGATGCGATGGCGGTGAAGGATGCGGACCTCGGCATCGCCATGGGGACCGGGACCGCCGCCACCAAGGCGGTCTCGCGGGTGGTGCTGCTGGACGACCGCTTCGACCGGCTGCCCGACGTGCTGGCGTTCGGCCGCCGGGTGATCGCCAACGTCGAGCGCGTCTCGAACATCTTCCTCGCGAAGACGACCTACGGCATCCTGCTGGCGCTGGTGAGCGCGTTCCTGCTGTGGCCGTTCCCATTCCTCCCGCGGCAGCTGACGCTCGTCTCGTCGCTGGCCATCGGCATCCCGTCCTTCGTTCTCGCCCTGACGCCGAACAAGCGCATCTACACACCGGGGGTGCTCGGCCGGGTGCTGCGGTACTCCGTGCCGACGGGCCTGATCGCGGGCGTGACCGCGATCGTGACCTATGCGCCTCTGTACCGGAGCATCCCGCTCCACGAAGCGCGCAGTGTGACCACCGTCGCCCTGTTCTGCGTGTCGCTGTGGATCCTGTGCGTGCTGACACGGCCGCTCACGGGAGTGCGCTGGCTGCTGCTCGCGGCGGTCGCGACGGCGTTCGTCCTGGTGTGCCTCATCCCGTTCACGTCGTCGTTCTTCGAGATGCACCTGCAGCTGGACGGGTCGCTCGCCTGGGGTGTCGTCGTCGGTGCTGTCGGGGCCGCCGGAGTCGAGCTCTTCTACCGCTTCGCGAAGCGGCGCTCGCTGGTCTTCGACCGCGTCTGATCGTGGTAGTTTTATCTCGACGTCAAGATAGTTTCGTTCAGCGCGGGATTAGGGTTACCTTGCTGGAAAGGCACTTGGACGGACGACGAAGATGAACGAGGCGTGCGTGAACATCGCCTGCCGATGAAGGAGAGGGCACTGTGTCAGCAACGGAAATCTCAGAGCACGGCAGCTTCGGCGCCAAGAGGAAGCTGAGCGTCGGGTCGCGGGACTACACGATCTTCGCGATCGACACCGTCGAGGGCTACCAGCGGCTGCCGTTCAGCCTCAAGGTGCTGCTCGAGAACCTGCTCCGCACGGAAGACGGGGCCAACATCACGGCCGACCACGTCCGCGCCCTCGGCGGGTGGGACCCGGAGGCCGAGCCGGACACCGAGATCCAGTTCACGCCGGCCCGCGTCATCATGCAGGACTTCACCGGCGTCCCCTGCATCGTCGACCTCGCCACCATGCGCGAGGCGGTCTCCGCCCTCGGCGGCGACCCCGAGAAGATCAACCCGCTCGCGCCGGCCGAGATGGTCATCGACCACTCCGTCATCGCCGACCTGTTCGGCCAGGCGGATGCGCTCGAGCGCAACACCGACATCGAGTACGAGCGCAACGGCGAGCGCTACCAGTTCCTCCGCTGGGGACAGACCGCCTTCGACGACTTCAAGGTCGTCCCGCCGGGCACCGGCATCGTCCACCAGGTCAACATCGAGTACCTGGCCCGCGTCACGATGACGCGCGAGGTGGGCGGCGAGCTGCTCGCGTACCCGGACACCTGCGTCGGCACCGACTCGCACACCACGATGGTCAACGGCCTCGGCGTTCTGGGATGGGGCGTCGGCGGCATCGAGGCCGAGGCGGCCATGCTCGGCCAGCCGGTCTCCATGCTGATCCCGAAGGTCGTCGGGTTCAAGCTGACCGGCGCCATCCCGACCGGTGTGACGGCGACGGATGTCGTGCTCACCATCACGCAGATGCTGCGCAAGCACGGCGTGGTCGGCAAGTTCGTGGAGTTCTACGGCGCCGGCGTCGCCGAGGTCCCGCTCGCCAACCGCGCCACCATCGGCAACATGAGCCCGGAGTTCGGCTCCACCGCCGCGATGTTCCCGATCGACGACGTCACGCTCGACTACCTGCGCCTCACCGGCCGCAGCGAGGAGCAGGTCCAGCTGGTCGAGGAGTACTCGAAGGCGCAGAGCCTCTGGCACGACCCGTCCACCGAGCCGGTCTTCAGCGAGTACCTGGAGCTCGACCTCTCGACCGTGGTCCCCTCCATCGCGGGGCCGAAGCGCCCGCAGGACCGCATCGAGCTCGACCACGCCAAGCAGCAGTTCGAGAAGGACCTCGTCGACTACGCCGAGATCTCGCACGACCTCGTCGACCTGACGATCTCCGAGTCGTTCCCGGCATCCGACCCGGGTGAGCTGCAGCCGGAGGATGCGCGCAGCATCCACCAGCACAGCCACCACAGTCACGCGCCGAAGACGGCATCCAGCCCGACCCCGGTGACGCTGAAGGACAAGGGCGAGTCGTTCGTCCTCGACCACGGAGCGGTCGCCATCGCGGCGATCACCTCGTGCACGAACACGTCGAACCCCTCCGTCATGCTCGCCGCGGGACTGCTCGCGCGCAACGCGGCGAAGAAGGGCCTGAAGGCCAAGCCGTGGGTCAAGACCACGCTGGCCCCCGGATCCAAGGTGGTCACCGACTACTACGAGAAGGCCGGTCTCACGCAGGACCTCGAGGCGCTCGGGTTCTACACGGTCGGCTACGGCTGCACGACCTGCATCGGCAACTCGGGCCCGCTGCTCGACGAGATCTCGCAGGCGGTCAACGACAACGACCTCGCGGTCACCGCGGTGCTCTCGGGCAACCGCAACTTCGAGGGCCGCATCAACCCCGACGTGAAGATGAACTACCTGGCCAGCCCGCCGCTGGTCATCGCGTACGCGCTGGCCGGCTCGATGAACTTCGACTTCGAGGTCGACCCGCTCGGGCAGGACTCCGAGGGCAACGACGTCTTCCTCAAGGACATCTGGCCCGACGCCGCCGAGGTGCAGGAGACGATCGACTCCTCCATCAACGAGGGGATGTTCGTTCACCAGTACGCGTCGGTGTTCGAGGGTGACGAGCGCTGGAAGTCGCTCGCCACCCCGACCGGCTCCGTGTTCGAGTGGGACGAGAAGTCGACCTACGTGCG
>JBQCCO010000311.1:0-4610 GCA_051962155.1 Leifsonia sp.
CTCCGCCGCTTCGCCGAGCGCGGCGACCCGCACGAGGGCATCGACGACGCGGTCGGCTCGCTCGACGCACTGCTCGCCCTCGCCGCCGAGCTCGGACCCGCCGAGAAGCCGCCGCGCTCCGGCGATGCGGCCGGCCGGCGCGTCTCGCAGATGCCGCTCATCGAGGTCGCGCGCACCAAGACGAAACCCGAGGCGATGGATGCGCTGGAGCGCTGGAAGGCCGACAACCCGGCGGCCGCAGCCCAGCTTCATCCCGCCGACGAGCTGGTCGACGGGATGCGCGGCTCCAGCTCGCTCTGGTACCGCGTCCGGATCAACCTCCAGCACGTTCCGGAGGCAGACCGCCCGGAGCAGGGCGCGCTGCTGGCCGACTACGACCCGTGGGCCGGGAGGCAGTGGCCCGGCCGCGCGTGACGAGAGCGCATCCACTCTGCAGCCCGCCGTATTCACCGGAACTTTACCCGGTGTCCGTAGCATGCGCTCGTGGCCGATGCTCCCGAGACCCTGCCGACCGGCGTGCTCCGCCGCGGCGATGACGCACCGGCCGCGCGCACGCTGCTCGACATCCTGAGCGAGACCGCGCGACGCTTTCCGGACGCCTCGGCACTGGAGGATGCCGCCGGCGCCCTCAGCTACCGGGAGCTCCTGGCCCGGGCCGGCGCCGGCGCGGCGCGGCTGCGCGAGAGCGGCGTCCGGCGCGGCGACCGCGTGGGCGTGCGGATGAGCTCCGGCTCCCGCGACCTGTACCTCGCCATCCTGAGCGTGCTCGCGGCCGGTGCCGCGTACGTGCCCGTGGACGCCGACGACCCGGAGGAGCGCGCCGAGCTGGTCTTCGCTGAGGCGGCCGTCCGTGGCGTGCTGACGGACGCGGGGCTCATCCTGCGCGGCGAGGCGGTTCCGCATCCACTCTTCGCCCCGGTGGCGCCGCATCCCAGCACCGCCGCCCTGCCCGTGATGGAGCCGCCGCGGCCGGAGGACGACGCCTGGATCATCTTCACCTCCGGCTCGACCGGCACGCCGAAGGGCGTGGCCGTGCGGCACCGTTCCGCGGCCGCCTTCGTCGACGCCGAGGCGCGCCTGTTCCTGCAGGAGGAGCCGATCGCCCCGCACGACCGCGTCCTCGCCGGGCTCTCCGTCGCCTTCGACGCCTCGTGCGAGGAGATGTGGCTGGCGTGGGGCCACGGCGCCTGTCTCGTCCCTGCGCCGCGGTCGCTGGTGCGGACGGGCATGGACCTCGGCCCGTGGCTCTCCGCCCGGCGGATCACCGTCGTCTCGACCGTCCCCACCCTCGCCGCGCTCTGGCCGGTGGATGCGCTGGACAACGTCCGCCTGCTGATCTTCGGCGGCGAGGCCTGCCCGCCCGAACTGGTGACCCGCCTGGCGGTGCCCGGCCGCGAGGTGTGGAACACGTACGGCCCGACGGAGGCCACGGTGGTCGCGTGCGCGGCCCCTCTCGTGGCCGGCGAACCCGTGCGGATCGGCCTGCCCCTCGACGGCTGGGACCTGGCGATCGTGGATGCGGACAGCCGTCCCGTCGCAGAGGGCGAGATCGGCGAACTCGTGATCGGCGGCGTCGGGCTGGCACGATACCTCGACCCGGCGAAGGATGCGGAGAAGTACGCGCCGATGCCGACCCTCGGCTGGGAGCGCGCCTACCGCAGCGGCGACCTCGTCCGCTTCGACCCGGCAGGCCTCTTCTATCTGGGCCGCGCCGACGATCAGGTCAAGGTGGGGGGCCGCCGCATCGAGCTCGGCGAGGTGGAGAGTGCGCTGCAGCAGCTCCCGGGAGTCTCGGGCGCCGCCGCAGCGGTCCGCCGATCGGCCGCCGGGAACGACGTCCTGGTCGGCTACCTCGCGGTGCCGGACCCGGACTCATTCGACCGCCGGGCTTCGCTCGACCACCTCCGGGAGACGCTGCCGGCGGCACTCGTCCCCCTGCTCGCGGTGGTCGACGAGCTGCCGGTCCGCACCTCGGGCAAGGTCGACCGGGCAGCGCTGCCCTGGCCGCTCGAGGACTCGGAGAGCGACGGCGCGGCCACCGACGACCCGATCGCCGACGCTCTGGCGGCCGACTGGCGCAGCGTGCTGGGTCTCGCCGCGTCGAGCCCCGACGACAACTTCTTCGACCTCGGCGGCGGCTCGCTCGCGGCCGCGCAGCTCGTCTCGCTGATCCGCCGGCGGCATCCCGACATCACGGTCGCCGACATCTATGCGACGCCGCGCTTCGGCGCCATGGTGCAGGCGCTGGCCGAGAGCTCGCCGTCGCCGTCGGCCGCATCCACTCACGTCGTCCCGCCGACACCGCTGAGGATGCGCGCCCTGCAGACCGCGCTCGGCGTGCCGCTGTTCATCCTGGCGGGCATCCGCTGGCTCCTGTATCTGCTGACGGCTGCGGCGCTGCTCCGACCGCTCGGCGGCTTCGATGTGCTGCCCGACACGAACCCGGTCTGGCTGGTGGCCGGTCTGCTGGTCTTCGTGACGCCGTGGGGACGGATGGCGATCGCCGTCGCCGCCGCCCGGCTGCTGCTGGCCGGGGTGAAGGCGGGCGACCATCCCCGTGGCGGCGGCGTGCATCTGCGGTTGTGGCTGGCCGAGCAGGTGGCCCACCAGGTCGGCGCGGCGAGCTTGGCGGGCGCTCCGTGGATCCTCTACTACGCTCGCGCGCTCGGCGCGACGATCGACCGCGGCGTCGACCTCCACACCCTGCCGCCGGTGACCGGGATGCTGCGCATCGGCGCCGGCGCATCCATCGAACCGGAGGTGGACTTGGCGGGCTACTGGATCGACGGCGACGTCGTCCGCATCGGCGAGATCCGGATCGGCGCGGGCAGCTCGGTCGGCGCCCGCAGCTCGCTGATGCCGGGCACCAAGATCGGGCGCAACGCCACGGTCGCTCCCGGGTCGGCGGTCTTCGGCCGGGTCCCGTCGGGTCAGCACTGGTCGGGTTCGCCGGCGGTGCGGGTCGGTCGCGCCGGCGACTGGTGGCCGGAGGTCCGGCCGGAGCGGCGGACCCGCTGGGTGGCGGCGTACGCGGTCGCCTCCACGGTGGTCTCGGTCGTGCCGGTGTTCGCGCTGTCCGTCGGCGCGGCCGTCGTGGCGGCCTTCGTCCGGGGAGCGGTGGGCTGGGGGGAGGTCGCCGCCCGCGCCCTCGCCGGGCTCGTCCCGGGGACGCTCGCCGCCGGAGTCGTCCTGGCCGCACTCGTCGTGGTCTTCGTCCGCCTCCTCGGCATCGGGATGCGCGAGGGCGTCTACCCGGTGCGCAGCCGCGTGGGCTGGCAGGCGTGGTCCACCGAACGCCTGCTCGACCTCGCCCGCACCATCCTGTTCCCCGTGTACGCGAGCCTGTTCACACCGGTGTGGCTGCGGATGCTCGGCGCCCGCGTCGGATCGGACGTCGAGGCCTAGACCGTGCTGCTCCATCCGCGCAAGACGCGCATCCGCGATGGCGCGTTCCTCGCCGACGACACGCTCGTGGCCTCCTACGAGCTCGGCGGCGGCTACGTCCGCATCGCCAACGTCGACATCGGCGCCCGGGCCTTCCTCGGCAACTCCGGGATGGCCGGCGCCGGCAACCGCGTACCGCGCGACGGCCTCGTGGCGGTGCTCTCCTTCGCGCCCCGCAAGGCGAAGCCCGGGTCGTCGTGGCTCGGCTCCCCGCCGGTGCGGTTGCGCCGGCGCGCACAGGAGGGCGACCTGAGCCGCACCTTCCAGCCGCCGGCCGCCCTCCGGGTCGCGCGCACGGCGTGGGAACTGCTGCGCATCGTGCCCGTCATCGTGTCGTGCGCCGTCGGCCTCGCCGTCGTCATCGCCCTGGGTGCGATCGACTCCGCATGGGGTCCGGTCTGGGCGGTCGTGCTCAGCGGTCCGGTGCTCCTCGTCGCCGGGGCAGCGGCCGCCGCGGTCAGCACCATCGCCAAGTGGGCCCTGCTCGGGAGGCTGAGGCCGGGCGAGCATCCCCTCTGGTCGTCGTTCATCTGGCGCAGCGAGGTCTCGGACACGTTCACGGAGATGGTGGCCGCGCCCTGGTTCGCGTGGGCCGCGGCGGGAACACCCGCGCTGGTGTGGTGGCTGCGGAGCCTCGGCGCCCGGATCGGGAGCGGTGTGTGGATCGACAGCTACTGGCTCCCGGAGGCCGACCTGGTCACGCTGGGCGACGCATCCACTGTCAACCGGGGCTGCGTCGTGCAGACGCACCTGTTCCATGATCGAATCATGAGCATGGACCAGGTCACCATCGAGCGCGGCGGAACCCTCGGCCCGCACAGCGTCATCCTCCCCGCGGCCGACATCGGCGCCGAGGCGACCGTCGGCCCCGCCTCGCTGGTGATGCGCGGGGAGACCGTGCCGGCCGGCAGCCGCTGGAGCGGCAACCCGATCGGTCCGTGGCGCGAGGTCGTCGTCCGGGACTACCGCGCTCGGGTCCGCGGATGACCGATGGCGGACCGCACGCCTACCTGCCCCGGTCGGGCACCGACGACTACGCCGTCCAGAGCTACGACCTCGACCTGACCTACCGGGTGGCGACCAACCGGCTGGACGCGACGGCCATCATCCGTGCCATCGCCCGGGTCCCCCTGTCCGGCATCGTGCTCGACCTGGTGCACCTGAAG
>JBQCCO010000312.1:0-2287 GCA_051962155.1 Leifsonia sp.
GTCGCCGGCCGGCTGCCCGGCCGCCGTCCCCAACCCGACCTCCGACAACGTGACCGACTACCAGCTCGACTCCAACGTCGTGGGCGCCGGACGCTGGTCGTACGCGTCGATCGACGGCGACACCGTCAACCTGCTGCACAAGGGCGGAAGCGGCGCCTTCGCCGCCGACGAGTGGGCGGCCGACACGAGCAAGCCCGAGCACGCCTGGTTCGTGAAGGCCGACGGCTCGATCGGAACCGACTGGCGCCAGATCGCCGAGACGTACACGGTCCCGGATGCGGCGGACGGAAAGAACGTCCATATCGCCGGCTCGTTCACGTCGCCGGGAGGCCGCTTCCGCGTGCTCGTCTCGCACGACGGCGACCCGAACGCGATCGGCAACCCCGGCGCGTTCGCGCAGCTCTTCACCTACACGGGCACGGCGACCTCCTTCGACCTGAACCTCGCCGCAGTGAAGGGCGACGACATCCTGTTCGTCGACGACGGCGTCTCGGCCTGGTGGGTGCCCGGCAAGCTCAAGGCGACGGTCACCACCCAGCTCTCGACACCGCCGGCCGTCGTCACCGCGACCCCTGGACCGGGCGCCATCACCGTCGGGGACAGCGTGACGCTGTCGAGCGCCACTGCGGGCGCGTGCATCGCGTACACGACAGACGGCACCGATCCGACGACCTCCGCGACCGCGAAGACCTACGCCGGACCGATCCCGATCACGGCCGACACGGACCTCAAAGCGGTGGCCATCTCATCGACGGGCGCACCGAGCGCGGTAGCCGATCTCCCGTACGTGCTCGACGAGCCGTTCCGCGCGTTCGCCGGCGTCAACCAAGCCGGCTCCACGGGCCTGACTGCCGGCATGCAATGGTCGCGGCAGGACTTCGACTGGGGGCACGTCGAACCCGCCAAGGGCCAGATCGACCACGCGGCGCTGGCCGAGTACGTGCGGCAGTTCACCCAGGCGAAGGCCCACGGCGAGACCATCCTGCCCGTGCTCGACTACACGGCCGGCTGGGCGGCGAACCGGACCGGCTACAGCTACGACTTCCACGGCACGACCTACGTCTACGGCCCCGTGATCTCGGAGCAGAACGGCAACTTCACCCGCCAGCTGGTCACCAAGGACGCCAACGGCACCGTGCTCTCCACGAGCACCGTCCAGACCAGCATCGGCCGCACTCCTCCGCAGGACCCGGCCGACTTCGCGAACTTCGTGAAACTCGCGGTCGACACCCTCAAGCCCCTCGGCATCACCTACTTCCAGGTCTGGAACGAGGCGTACCCGGGATCCGGCTTCTGGGAAGGCGGCATGGACCAGTACATGCAGGACATCCAGCTCCCCGCCGCCAAGGTCATCCACGACGCCGGCGTCAAGCTGGTCTATGGCGGCTGGATCTGCGGCGCCCCGCTCAGCGAGTACATCGCGCTGCTCGACAAGTGGCACGCGTGGAAGACCATCGACGTCTACGACATGCACTACATGCCGATCGGCACCATGCAGACCATCTTCGCGGCGGCACAGAAGCGCGGCATCAAGAACCCCTCCGTGTGGCAGACCGAGATCGGTTTCACCACCGAGGACAAGTTCATCGCGGACATCTACCCGCGAGTGTTCGAGTGGGCGCTGTCCAAGGGCACGAAGAACCTCGATCAGACCAAGCTGATCTACTTCGCCGACTGGTCGCCCAACGACCCCGCCGCGTTCGGGTACAACCGCACGATCCGCAGCGGCAGCGGCCTGAGCACCAAGGGCAAGACGCTCGTGGCGCTCGCCGGCCTCCTGCGCGGCACGAAGGCGGAGACCTACACCGACTTCACGACCTCCCCGGGTCTGAAGCCCGAACTGAACGAAGCGCTCTCGACGGCGAACGGCTTCCGGCTCGACGACAAGCACGTGGTGCTCGCGATCGACCTCAAGCGCCAGAACCAGGCCGACATCTTCGAGGATCAGCAGACGGGTGACACCATCCACCTGAACTTCGGGAACCCGACGATCACCGTCACGCTGCGCGACGTGAAAAACGTGAAGTCCCTCGATCGAGTCGACCTGTTCGGCAACCGCACCCCGCTCACGTGGAAGAGCGTGGGCGAGGACGCCATCCAGGTGCAGGTGCCGATCATCGACGCCGACCCCACGGTGCACGACCTCAACCAGACTGAGAACGAGGACGTGTTCTACCTGTCGCTGCAGCAGGGCTGAACAGCGGCGAAGAGCGGGGGCGCCAAACAAACCGGAAGAGGGCCCCCCACCACACCGAACACCCCGAGGGGCGACCCCACCCCCCCCGCC
>JBQCCO010000313.1:0-8860 GCA_051962155.1 Leifsonia sp.
GAACTCAACAAGCTCATCGAGATGGGCATGGAAGGCTCTGTCGGATGACGCAGATCGAGACGACGACGACCACCCCGGCCGCCCCCGCCCCGAAGCACCTGCGTGCGCCGGTCCCCGTCCAGAGCCGCGCCGAGCGGTTCACCTCGACCGAGGTGGCGGACTTCCCCGCGGTGACCGGCCGGGAGCCGATGTGGAAGTACACGCCGGTGGCGCGCCTCCAGGAGCTGATCGCCGGTGAGCTCGACGGCTCGCCGTACGTGTACGACGCGACGGCGGCTCCGGGAGTCACCACCTCCTGGATCGGCCGGGACGACGCCCGCATCGGCACAGCCGGAAAGCCGGAGGACCGTGCATCGGCAAATGCGTGGACGGCATTCCAGCAGGCGCTGCTCGTCCACATCGGGACGACGATGACCGGAGACCACCGCGAGGTGACGCTCACCCGCTCCGCCCTCGGCGGCAGCCCGCGTGCCGCGCACACGGTGGTCGAGGTGGCTCCGGGAGCCACGGCGACACTGATCCTGCAGAACACAGGGTCGGCACACCTGGCCGAGAACGTCGAGTTCCTGCTGGGCGCCGATTCCGATCTCACCGTCGTCTCGCTCCAGGAGTGGGACGACGACGCGCTGCACGTCGCCGCCCATTTCGCCGAGGTCGGTGAGGGCGCCCGCCTCAAGCACGTCGCGGTGACCCTCGGCGGCGGTGTCGTGCGACTCAACCCGTCCACGCACCTGGTCGGAGCGCGTGCGGATGCCGAGCTTCTCGGCGCGTACTTCGCCGACGCCTCCCAGCACCTCGAGCAGCAGGTGTACGTCCACCACGACGGTCCGGAGACCCGCAGCCGCGTGACGTACAAGGGCGCGCTGCAGGGCCAGGGGGCACGCACGGTGTGGATCGGCGACGTGCTGATCGGACCGAAGGCCGTCGGCACCGACACCTACGAGCAGAACCGCAACCTCGTGCTCACGGACGGCGCCCGCGCCGACTCCGTGCCGAACCTCGAGATCGAGACCGGCGACATCGTCGGCGCCGGCCACGCCAGCGCGACCGGCCGTTTCGACGACGAGCAGCTGTTCTACCTGCAGTCGCGCGGCATCCCCGAAGAGGAGGCGCGGCGTCTCGTGGTGCGCGGGTTCCTCTCCGAGATCGTGCAGCAGATCGGGTCGCCCGCGCTCCAGGAGCGGCTGCAGGCCAAGATCGAGGACGAGCTCCAGACGACGTCGGTCACAGCCTCCGGGGCCGAGCACTGATGGCGGGGCAGCGGATCGGCGCCGCCGCGGAGCTGGTGGAGAACCAGGCGACGCGGGTCGTGCTCGACGGCATCCCCATCGCGGTCGTCAAAGACTCGGGCGGCGAGATCCACGCCATCGGCGACACCTGCACGCACGGCGAGATCTCGTTGTCCGAGGGCTTCGTCGAGGACCAGACGCTGGAGTGCTGGGCGCACGGCTCGCAGTTCTCCCTCGTCACCGGCCAGCCCCTCAACCTCCCGGCCTACGAGCCGGTCCCCGTCTTCTCCGTCGAGATCATCGACGGGGACGTCTACATCGACCCCGCTGTCATCATCAGCGCGAACGGCACGAAAGAGATCCAGTAACCATGTCAGTCCTCGAGATCCGCGACCTCCACGTCACCGTCGAGACGGACCAGGGCACCAAGCCCATCCTGAACGGCGTCGACCTCACCATCAACGAGGGTGAGATCCACGCGATCATGGGCCCGAACGGCTCCGGCAAGTCGACCCTCGCCTACACGATCGCCGGGCACCCCAAGTACACCGTCACCAAGGGGACCATCACGCTCGACGGCGAAGACGTCCTGGCGATGACCGTCGACCAGCGGGCGCGTGCCGGGCTCTTCCTGGCGATGCAGTACCCGGTCGAGATCCCCGGCGTTACCAACACGAACTTCCTGCGCACCGCCAAGACGGCGATCGACGGCGAGGCGCCGTCCATCCGCACCTGGGTGAAGGATGTCCGCGAGTCGATGAACGCGCTGCGGATGGACTCCTCGTTCGCCGAGCGCAACGTCAACGAGGGTTTCTCGGGCGGCGAGAAGAAGCGCAATGAGATCCTCCAGCTGGAGCTGCTCAAGCCGAAGTTCGCGGTGCTCGACGAGACCGACTCCGGTCTCGACGTCGATGCTCTCAAGGTCGTGTCGGAGGGCGTCAACCGGGCCGAAGCGAACACCGGTCTCGGCATCCTGCTGATCACGCACTACACGCGCATCCTGCGCTACATCAAGCCGGACTTCGTGCACGTCTTCGTCGCCGGCCGGGTGGCGGAGCAGGGCGGCCCCGAGCTTGCCGACCGCCTGGAGGAGGAGGGCTACGACCGCTTCGTCGACGCCCCCGAGTCCGCGTCAGCCTCGGCAGCCGAGCTGGCCGAGGCCTGAGCCGAGCCCGGCCGTCACACACTCCGAGAGGTAGTCTGTGTTGAAAGAAGGAATCCGATCATGCCCGCCACGCTGAGTCCCGCGCTCTTCGACCAGGTCGAAGAGGCGCTGAAGAACGTCATGGATCCCGAGCTCGGGATCAACGTCGTCGACCTCGGGCTGATCTACGACCTGGCCTGGGACGACGAGAACAACGCCCTCATCATCTCGATGACGCTCACGAGCGCCGGCTGCCCGCTGACCGACGTGCTCGAGGAGCAGACCGCCGAGGCCCTCGACGGCATCGTCGAGGCGTTCCGCATCAACTGGGTGTGGATGCCGCCGTGGGGTCCCGACCGGATCACCGACGACGGCCGCGACATGATGCGCGCGCTCGGCTTCGCCATCTGACTGACTCTCCCAGCCATCCGTTCCTCGCCCGGTCTGGCGCCCGCCCCCGCGTGTCGCCTGATCGGACGTGGAGCGGATGGCTGCTGAACGAAATGGAACAACTGTGCTTGCCGTGCAGGGTCTTGAACTGCGCGTAGGCGCACGCCTCCTGATGGAGGACGTCACCTTCCGCGTCGCCGACGGCGACAAGATCGGGCTCGTCGGGCGCAACGGCGCCGGGAAGACGACCCTGACCAAGGTTCTCGCGGGCGATCTGCTCCCGAGCGCCGGCAAGGTCGACCGCTCCGGTGAGCTCGGCTACCTGCCGCAGGACCCGCGCTCCGGCAACCTGGACGATCTGGCGCGCACGCGCATCCTGGACGCCCGCGGGCTCGGCTCCGTGGTGCTGGAGATGCAGCAGGCGACGCACGACATGGCGAGCCCCGAGTCGGCCGTGTCCGAGGCCGCCATGAAGAAGTACGGCCGCCTGGAGGAGCGTTTCCACCTGCTCGGCGGGTACGCCGCCGAGGCCGAAGCGGCCTCCATCGCATCCAACCTGAATCTGCCGGACCGCATCCTCGACCAGCCGCTGAAGACCCTCTCGGGAGGCCAGCGCCGGCGCATCGAGCTGGCGCGCATCCTGTTCTCGGACGCCCGCACGATGATCCTCGACGAGCCGACGAACCACCTCGACGCCGATTCCGTCGTGTGGCTGCGCGAGTTCCTCAAGAACTACAGCGGCGGCTTCATCGTGATCTCGCACGACGTGGAGCTGGTGGGCGAGACGGTCAACCGCGTCTTCTATCTGGATGCGAACCGTCAGGTCATCGACATCTACAACATGGGCTGGAAGCACTACCAGCGCCAGCGCGCCGCCGACGAGGAGCGCCGGAAGAAGGAGCGGGCGAACGCCGAGAAGAAGGCGGGAGCCCTGCAGCTGCAGGCCGCCAGGTTCGGCGCCAAAGCGACCAAGGCGGCGGCGGCGCATCAGATGGTGGCGCGTGCCGAGAAGCTGCTGGCCGGCCTCGAGGACGTGCGCCAGGTGGACCGCGTCGCCAAGCTGCGCTTCCCGACGCCGGCGCCGTGCGGCCGCACGCCGCTCCAGGCGAGCGACCTCTCCAAGAGCTACGGGTCGCTGGAGATCTTCACGGCGGTGGATCTCGCGATCGACCGCGGCTCGAAGGTCGTCGTCCTCGGTCTCAACGGAGCGGGGAAGACGACCCTGCTCCGGATGCTCGCGGGCGTGGACACGCCGGACACGGGTCAGGTGGAGCCCGGCCACGGCCTCCGCATCGGCTACTACGCGCAGGAGCACGAGACCATCGACGTCGAGCGCAGCGTGCTCCAGAACATGGTGTCGGCCTCGCCGAACCTGACCGAGACCGAGGCGCGGAAGGTGCTGGGGTCGTTCCTGTTCACCGGGGACGACGCGCACAAGCCGGCCGGCGTGCTGTCGGGTGGCGAGAAGACCCGTCTCGCGCTGGCGATGATCGTCGTGTCGGGCGCGAATGTGCTGCTGCTCGACGAGCCGACGAACAACCTCGACCCGGCGAGCCGGGAGGAGATCCTGGATGCGCTGGCACACTACGAGGGCGCCGTCGTCCTGGTCAGCCACGACGAGGGCGCTGTGGAGGCGCTCAATCCGGAGCGCGTCCTCATCCTCCCCGACGGCGTCGAGGACCACTGGAACCGCGACTACCTGGACCTGATTTCCCTCGCCTAGCCCCGGGCGAACCCCCCACCGTCGAGTACGCAAAGAGTGCACGCTCGAGGGGCTCTGAGCGTGCAGTCTTCGTGTACTCGATAGTGGGGCCGTCAGTGGGTGGCGTCGAGGAGCTCGTCCTCGACGTCGGCGTCCGTGCGCTTGGCGCGGCGGCGGCGCTCCCGCTCGGCGGCGCGCGCCCCCTCGGCGGGATCGTCCGAGTTGAGCTTGCGGTACTCGGTCACGAGCGCGTAGCCGAGACCGAAGAATCCGATCAGCGCGAAGATGATCCACTGGATCATGTACGACCAGTGCAGTCCCTCATCCTGCGTCGGGGGAGAGGTGACCGTCGGCGTCGGTGCGGTCGCGGGCGCCGGGTCCTCGCTGTCGAGCAGCCCGTAGGCACCCGTGTACACGTCGCCGCCGCCGAGCTTCTGCTTCACGACCGAGAGCTGGATGGTGCCCACCTGATCCCCGACGGCTGTGCGCCCCGAGATGGCCGGTTCGCTGGCCTTCAGCCGGGCGACGACGGTCACCGTTCCCGACGGCGCAGCCGGGACGTGGTCGGGCCGGTCGTTCGTGTTGCCCGTGGGGACCCATCCCCGGTCCACGATGAACAGCGCGCCGTCGGCGGTGCGCAGGGGGGTCAGCACTTCGAAGCCGGGGCTCCCGTTGAAGGGCCGGTTGCGGACCAGGAGCTGATGGTCGCGTTCGTACGTGCCCGTCACGGTCACGCGCCGCCACTCCTGCTTCGGCGAGAAGGAGCCCAGGTTCGGGAGCTCATCGGTCAACGGAACCGGACGCGAGTCGAAGTTGGCGGTGACCAGCGCGTTCGCGGCCGCCGCCTCCTTGCTGCGCGCCAGCTGCCAGTTCGAGAGGAACCCGCACGCGATGGCGAACACGATCGCGAACGCCAGATAGCCGAGCCAGCGCCGCGAGAACGCGAACCGCCAGCCGTCGCTCTTCCTGCGGCTCGTCTTCCCGCCGCTCACGCGTGCGCCCTCTCGGGGCCGCCGGCCTCCCCGTCCACGGCGGGCACGACCCGGACCGGGAAGTCACGCGCCTCCAGGAACTCCCGCAGGAACTCCACGTGCTCCCCGCAGGCCAGCCACACCTTCACCCGGTCGGCCGAGTGGATGCGCGGGTTGCGCCATTCGATCCGCCACGACGCGGTGTCACCGCATCCGGCACGAGAGCACGTCAACGGCGCAGGCTCGCCGAACCCGATCACTGGTCCTCCTGCTGGTCGTCGCGCGGTCCCGGGACCGGGGGCGCCACTGGAAGGATATTGCCTGGACGCTGGACTTCGCCTCGACGCGGGTCGCTCGAGACGTTGGCGATCACCACGGCGAAGTAGGGCAGGAAGATCGCCCCGATCAGGGGCACCGTCGCCCACCATCCCGGGACGATGACCGCGACGATCAGACAGACCACGCGTACCCCCATGGCGACCGAATACTTGATCATCCGGCGCCGTCGTTCCTCGTCGGGGGAGAGGGGCAGGCTCGTGATCGACGGAGCTGTGGGCTTCTTCATGTGCGTTGACTCCAGAGTACGTCCATAAACTGGGTGGCGGTCCGCTCACGGACATTTCGGCAGAAGGGAACCGCATGACCACGCCACGCACCGTCCTCGTCACCGGGGGGAACCGAGGGATCGGCTACGCGATCGCCGAGGAGTTCGTCGCCCAGGGGCACCGCGTCGCGGTCACCGCCCGGTCGGGAGAAGGCCCGGAGGGCGCGTTGACGGTGCGGGCGGATGTGACGGATGCAGCCTCCGTGGATGCGGCGTTCACCGAGGTGGAGCAGAAGCTCGGCCCGGTAGAGGTCGTGGTCGCGAATGCGGGGATCACCAAGGACACGCTGCTGATGCGCATGACCGACGAGGAGTTCGATTCGGTCGTCGAGACGAACCTGGGAGGCGCGTTCCGGGTCGTGAAGCGCGCGAACAAGGGGATGCTGAAGGCGCGCTTCGGCCG
The DNA here is from genome assembly GCA_051962155.1 of Leifsonia sp. Lineage (GTDB taxonomy): Bacteria > Actinomycetota > Actinomycetes > Actinomycetales > Microbacteriaceae > Leifsonia. The sequence continues at coordinate 6,444 of JBQCCO010000313.1, forward strand.
GATCGTGCTGATCTCGAGCGTCGTCGGACTGTTCGGCGGCGCCGGTCAGGTCAATTACGCGTCCTCGAAGGCCGGCCTCGTCGGGATGGCCCGCTCGATCACGCGCGAACTGGGTGCACGCGGCATCACCGCGAATGTGGTCGCGCCGGGCTTCATCGAGACGGACATGACGGCCGCGCTGCCCGAGGCGCAGCAGGCCGAGTACAAGAAGAGCATCCCCGCCGGCCGGTTCGCCTCGGCGGCGGAGGTCGCCAAGGTCGTCACCTGGATCGCGGGGGACGACGCCGGCTACATCTCCGGCGCGGTCATCCCCGTCGACGGCGGCCTCGGTATGGGCCACTAGCCTTCCATCCTCCCCGTTCCATCCCACCGAAGTGCTCGTAGATGCACGTGGATGCGGCGTGTCGGCTGCAACAACGAGCACCTCGGCGGGTTGACGGAGGGAAGGGACGCGAGGCGGGTCAGCCGCGGAGGCCGAGGAGGGGGAGGACCTGCGAGAGGTCCGGGTGGTCGATCACCAGGTCCGCCTGGGCGCGGACGGCCGGCTTCGCGTTGAAGGCGACGGAGAGCCCCGCCTCCTCCATCATCCGCAGGTCGTTGGCTCCGTCGCCGATGGCGACGGTCTGACGCAGGTGGACGCCTTCGGCGGCTGCCCAGAACAGGAGCGCCTGGGCTTTGGCGGCCGCATCCACGACCGGTCCGTCGACCTCTCCCGTGAGCACGCCGTCCTCGACCACGAGACGGTTGGCGCGCCAGTTGTCGAGGCCGAGACGCTCGCCGATCGGGTCGAGCAGCTCATGGAATCCGCCGGACACCACGCCGACCACTCCGCCCGCCGCGTGCACCCCGGCGACGAGCTCCGGCACACCCTCGGTGACCCGGATGCGTTCACCGACGTGCTGGAAGACCGACGCAGGCAGACCTTCGAGGGTCCGGACGCGCTCCCGCAGGCTCTCCTCGAAGTCGAGCTCGCCGCGCATCGCGCGCTCGGTGATCTCGGCGACCTCCGTGCGTGCTCCCGCCTCTTCGGCGAGCAGCTCGATCACTTCGTCCTGCAGCAGGGTGGAGTCGGCGTCGAGGACGACGAGGACGGATGCCGTGCGGTGCCCTGATGTTCGTTCGTGTTCTGCAGAGCTCATGGAACGACGTGCACGCCCTTGCCGACGACGGTGATGCCGGACTCGGTGACGGTGAAGCCGCGGGCACGGTCGCGATCGGGGTCGACGCCGATCTGCGCGCCCTCCGCGACGATCACATCCTTGTCGAGGATGGCGCGGCCGACGAACGCGTTCGGCTCGATGACCGCACGCTCGAAGACGACGGAGTCGACCACCTTCGCACCCGAGTCGACCTTGGCCCACGGGCCGAGGACGCTGCGCTCCAGGTGCGCGCCCGAGATCACGGAGCCGAGGGAGACGATGGAGTCGATGGTCGTTCCCAGCGCACCGCGTCCGTCCCGCACGATCTTGGCGGGCGGGGAGTTGAGCTGCTGGCTGAAGATCGGCCATTGGTTGTTGTAGAGGTTGAAGATCGGCAGCGCCGAGATCAGGTCCTGGTGGGCCTCGAAGAACGAGTCGATCGTCCCCACATCCCGCCAGTAGTAGCGGTCGCGGTCCGTCGATCCCGGGACGTCGTTGTTGTTGAAGTCGTAGACCGCCGCCTCGCCGCGCGACACGAAGTCGGGGATGATGTCGCCGCCCATGTCGTGGTTGGAGTCCGGACGGTCGCCGTCCCGGACCACCGCGTCGATGAGGGCGTCGGCGTCGAAGACGTAGTTGCCCATCGAGGCGAGGACCTCTTCGGGCGAGTCGGGCAAGCCGATCGGGTCGCGCGGCTTCTCGCGGAACGCGCCGATGCGCGTGGGCCGCTCCCGCTCGACCTCGATCACGCCGAACTGGTCGGCGAGCGCGATCGGCTGCCGGATCGCGGCGACTGTCGCCGGCGCGCCGGAGGCGATGTGGGCCTCGATCATCTGGCCGAAGTCCCTCCGGTACACGTGGTCGGCGCCGACGACCACCACGATGTCCGGCTTCTCGTCGCGGAGCAGGTTGAGGCTCTGCAGGATGGCGTCCGCCGATCCGCTGAACCACCGCTTCCCGAGCCGCTGCTGGGCCGGGACGGACGCGATGTAGGAGTTGGTGATCCCGTCCAGGCGCCAGGTCTGCGACACATGGCGGTCGAGGCTGTGCGACTTGTACTGGGTGAGGACGACGATCTGGCGCAGCTGCGAGTTGATCAGGTTCGATAGGGCGAAGTCGATGAGACGGTACTGCCCGCCGAACGGGACGGCGGGCTTCGCCCGGTCCGCCCTCAACGGCATAAGCCGCATTACCACTCCGCCCGCGAGGACCATGCCGAATATAATATTGACAGGTTCCCTTCCCCTAACAGTATATGCGAATTGTTTGCTGTAATAT
>JBQCCO010000314.1:0-8867 GCA_051962155.1 Leifsonia sp.
GTCGAGTCCACCACCTCGGCGCTGGCCGCCGAGGTCGAGCAGACGAAGTCGGCCCTCGACACCGAGGTGACGACGACGAAGTCCGCCCTCGCCGCTGAGGTCGAGCAGACGAAGTCGGCCCTCGAGACCGAGGTCACCACCACGAAGGCCGCGCTGGCCGACGAGGTCGAGCGCACCCGGACCGAACTGGCAGCCGAGGTCGAGCAGACCAAGAACGAGCTCGCCGCCGAGGTGGAGCAGACGAAGTCCGCCCTGGAGACCGAGGTCGCGACCACGAAGTCGGCTCTCGCCACCGAGGTGGAGCAGACCACGAAGCGCCTGGCGACGGACGTCGAGAAGACGAAGGCGACCCTCGCCGCCGAGACGGAGGAGACCAGAAGCCGTCTCGCCGAGGACGTCCGGCGTACCGCGCTCGAGCTGGCGGACCAGCGCGAATCCACCGCGAACGAGCTGGCCGACCAGCGGGAGCAGCAGCGACTGGAGCTCGAGCGCGAGTCCGAGCGCCTCCGGGTGGCCTTCGCCGACGAGACGCAGCAGACCCGGGCCGCCCTCGAGAAGGAGACGGCCGAGGCGCGCGCCACCCTGGCACGAGAGCTCGCCGAGGCCCGCACGGCGCTGGAGGCGGAGCTCGCCGAGCGCAAGGCGGCCTTCGAGGAGGAGGCCGTGAACAATCGCACGGCGCTCGACGGCGAGCTCGAGCAGCTGCGCACCACGACCCTGGAGGAGGTCGCTGCACGCACCCGCGAGATCGAGCAGGCACGCATCGACCTCGACGTCGAACTGCGCGCCCGGCGCGACGAGGCCGAGAAGGAACACCTCGCACGCCACCAGGAAGCGGTCGCCCAGACCCAGAAGTACCTCGACGAGGCCAACCTGCAGCTGGCCGACGCCGTCAAGCGGACGGCGCAGGCCCGCTCGGAGGCGGAGGCCTTCCAGACCGAGGGCCGCCGCACGGTGACGGACTCGCGCAAGCAGGCCGAGGAGGTCGCCGCCGGGATCGTCCGGGACGCGGAGGAGCGGGCAGCGGCCATCCTCGAGGAGACCGAGGAGCGGACGCAACGCCTGGTCGCCGACGCGGAAGAGCGACTCGCCCAGATTAGGATTGAGCGCGAGGCGGTGGCCGGCTACTTCGAGAACCTTCGAGGTGTACTCCAGCAGGCCGAGCAGGTGTCCGCCGACCGCGACTGACCATCCGGCGTCACAGCCGACGTCCGATCACAGCCGGCGTCTCGAACCTTGGGGGATACGTGAAGATCCAGAACCCGTTCCGCGTCGGCCTGATCGGTACGCTCGGCGTCGGGCTCGGGATCCTCATCCTCAGCTCGGTCACGAGTCTCGCGACGATCATCACCTACATCGGTGCCGCACTGTTCCTCGCCCTGGGCATCGAGCCGCTGATCGCGTTCCTCGAGCGCCGCAGCTTCCCGCGCTGGCTGGCTCTCGTCGTCTCCCTCGTCGTGATCATCGGTGCTTTCATCGGCCTGATCTGGGCCATCGTTCCGGTCGCCGTCGGCCAGGCGACTCAGCTGGTCCAGAACACCGTCACGTGGGTGAACAACGGCGGGGCCGAGAACTGGTTCCTCGGCCTCCAGCATCAGTTCCCCTCGGTGGTCAACCAGCAGAACATCGACGCCGTCACGCAATGGCTGCAGCAGAACCTGCCCGACATCACGTCGAAGGTGCTGCAGACCGGTGTCGGCATCGTCCAGGGCCTGTTCGGCGTCCTCATCGTCGTCATCCTGACGATCTACTTCACGGCGTCGCTCCCGAGCATCAAACGCTCCGCCTACCAGCTGGTCCCGGCCTCCCGCCGGGCGCGCTTCGCCGACCTCGGCGACCAGATCACCGACGCCGTCGGCAAGTACGTCATGGGGCAGGTCGCGCTGGCGTTGGTCAACGGCGTGCTGAGCGCCATCTTCCTGACCGTGATCGGCGCGAAGTTCCCGATCCTGCTCGCGTCGATCGCCTTCTTCTTCTCGCTGATCCCGCTGGTCGGGACGATCACCGGCTCGGTCATCATCGTTGCGGTCTGCTTCCTCTCCGGACCGCCGACCGCCATCACCGCCGCCATCTACTACCTGGCCTACATGCAGGTGGAGGCATACTTCCTCAGTCCGCGCATCATGAACCGGGCCGTCTCCGTCCCCGGCGCACTGGTCGTCGTCGCCGCCCTCGCCGGCGGCACGCTGCTCGGCATCCTCGGCGCGCTGGTCGCCATCCCGTTCGCCGCGGCGATCCTGCTCATCGTCAAGCAGGTCCTCATCCCCCGTCAGAACGAGCTCTAGAGCGGAGCGCTCTCCGCCGCCGGCGGCCACTGCGTCGGAAGAGGCAGGGCCGACGGGTTGAGCCGTTCGACGATCTCGCTGAGCACGCGGCGGGTCTGGTTCTCCCCCACCCACAGGTGCTTGCCGCCCTCCACATCCACCAGTTGGACCTGAGGCAACGGGGCGAAGCGCTCCTCCGCCTCGGCCGGCCGGAGATAGTCGTCGTGTTCCGGGATGAGAGCGACGATCGGCCGCCGGTCCCCCGCCCAGGCGGCCAGGTGCTCCGGCTTCGCGCGGTGCAGCGGCGGTGAGAGCAGGATGACCCCGTCCACCGGGAACCCGCGCCCGTACATCAGCGCCAGCTCTGTGCCGAAGGACCATCCCAGCAACCAGGGATGCGGCAGGCCGCGCTCGGTGACGAACGTCATCGCCGCCTCCAGATCGAAACGCTCGCCGATGCCCTCGTCGAAGGCGCCCTCGCTGCGGCCCCGCGGAGAGGACGTCCCGCGGGTGTTGAACCGGAGCACGGCGATGTCGGCCAGCGCAGGGAGGCGTCCTGCGGCCTTCCGGAGGATGTGCGAGTCCATGAACCCACCACCGGTCGGGAGCGGGTGCAGCGTGACCAGCGTCGCGGCCGGTTCACGCTCAAGCGGGCTGGAGAGCTCGCCGACGAGGGTCAGGCCGTCACGCGTGCGCAGCTCGATATCCTCGCGACGAGCGGGCAGCTCGACGCCCCCACGGATCTCCACCGGTGCGACCGTCCCGTTCGGGTCGGTGCCGGCCGGGTCGGTGCTCATCGGGTCGGTGCTCATACGATCCTCCAGCAGGACTCGTGCCAGTGTCGGCGTGCCGCGAGGTCCGCCGCGTCGCCCAGGACGCCGTCAGCCCGCCAGACGACCAGATGTGCCACCCCGGGTGGGATATCGCGGCTGCACCCCGGGCAGACGTAGCTCTTCTGGGCCTGCGCCGCAGACACAGGTTGCACATTCCACTCGACACCACGTCGGGTCTCAGTGCGCCGCCAGCCGCTGAGCAGGCGCTCCAGGCCGTCCGGCTCTTCGTCCCTCGGGCCGTTGTGGCGGCCTCGGGGACGATTGCTGCGCGGCATCTTCCCAGTCTATGCGCGCTCCGAACGAGTCCGGTCAGTACCAGCCCTGGGACGACCAGACCGACCAGGCACCGCACGGGGTTCCATAGCGACCGGCGACATAGCCCAGGCCCCACGTGATCTGAACGCCCGCGTCGGTCTGCCACCCCGGGCCCATCTTGCTTCCGGGGAGAGCCTGCGGGATGCCGTAGGCGCCGCTCGGGTTGGACGCATTGACACGCCAGCCCGACTCGTGATTCCACAGCTGCACGAGGCAGGAATACTGGTCGTCTCCCCATCCCCGGTCGTGGACCATCTGGTAGGCGATCGCCTTAGCGGTCCCGGGGTCGGGGACGGGCGCCGACGGAGCGCCGCTTCCGCCCGACGACTTCGTCGGCGTCGGAGTGGGCGAAGGTGTCGCCGTGGCCTTCTGCTTGACAGCCAGGGTGTCGCCCGTCACCGTCAAGGCTGCTGACTCGGGCGCCGTCAACGTCTGGGTCGGAGCGCCGCCGTAACGCGACGATGCGGGGATGTTCTGCTGCGCCTCCGCGTAGGCCGGCGTGGTGGTCGTGCCGGAGAACGGGTCGACCACGTTCACCAGCGCGAAGCCCACGGCTGCCGTGAACGCGAATCCCCAGAGGGCGGCCCGTGACCGGATGTGCGGACGCCGGGAACGTCTGAACGCGACGCCGACCGGGTTGGCCGGAGTCAGCGGCACGATGTCTGCTGCTTCTCGTCTACCCACGATCACAGAACGATAACGGAGATTCGGCCGAAACCCAAGAATCGAGCCGCGCATTCAGCGAACGGCCAGCATGACATCGGTGACGCTGTCGAGCAGCAGATCGACCTGGACCTCGCGATATCCGCCGCGCTGCTCGCGGAAGGTGACCGTCCGCACCTCCTCGACGCTCATCGGCCGACCGTCCTGGAAATAGCGCACCAGACGGTTCGCGAACCGGTCGACGTCGTTGCGGTTGTACCCGAGCGTGAGGACGTTCACCCGATCGAACCGGTGGCCGAGAGGGCGGTCCAGCCGGTTCAGCACGACCTGCGCCGTGGTGCGCGCCTCCTCGAACCAGCCTGTGTCACCGTGCTTCGCCCGCGTCGTCTCCCGTTCGCGCGCCGCGAAGGCGTCTTCGAGTCGCTCGAGCGCCGCATCCACGTGTGTCGTCGAATACCCGCCCTTCGACATCGCGAAGGCCACATGGCGGATGTCGTCGGCCGTCAGCTCGGGTGTGTCCTGGTCGCCGTCGTAGGCCCGGCGCGCCGTCTGCAGGAACTCATCCACCTGATCGACGTTGTAGCCCGGCTTGGACTTGGGGCTTCGGGGGAAGGTGCTCACTCCCCCATTCTGTCATCGGAAGACGAGGAAGAGGACGTAGGTGGCCGCTGCCGAGGGGAGGATGGAGTCCAGCCGGTCGAGGAAGCCGCCGTGTCCCGGCAGCCACGAACTCATGTCCTTGACGCCCAGATCGCGCTTGATCAGGGACTCCGCCAGGTCGCCGGCTGTGGCCGTCAGCAACAGTACGACACCGAACACGATGCCGAACCACCACGACTCGCCGAGCATGAAAACGGACAGCAGAATGCCTGCAATCACCGCAGCAGCGGCCGCGCCGGCGAAGCCCTCCCAGGTCTTCTTCGGGCTGATGGTGGGGGCCATCGGGTGCTTGCCCCACGACAGACCGCTCACGTACGCCCCCGTGTCCACCGAGACGACGAGGATGAGGAACGCCAGCACCCACCACTCCCCGCCCGGCTCCGCGAGCAGCAGGATCGTGAAGCTGGCCAGCAGGCTGACGTACAGCTGGACGAAGACGCCCCACAGGACATCCTTGCCGACCGCTCGCGGACCGCGCCGCGAGCGCGGGACGGCCACCTCCTCCACCAGCCGCCACACGACGACGACGAGGATGCCCGCCGAAAGCGACACGAGCTGGCCCCCGGCGTGCAGGAAGAACGTCGCCGGCACGATCCCGACCGCTGCGACCACCGACGGAATCCGGGGCACCCGTCGCCCGGAGCCCCGGAACGCCTGGACGAGCTCGAAGGTGGCGAAGCCCGCCATCGTCATCCCGAACACCAGGAACAGCTCTTTGATGAAGATGAGACTGACCACCACGAGGGCGCCGACCGCGAGGCCGATGATCGTCGCGAGGACGAGGTTCCGTCCGGTACGCGCGGCGATCCGCTCGTTGGTGGCATCGAGCTGCGCCTTGCGCGCCTGCACCTGCCTCTCGAAGTCCGCGCGGGTGGCCTGCACCTGGGCGCGGAACTCCTCCCGCGATCTCGCCTTGCCCCGGCGGCCGGGGCTGCTGTCGTCGCTCATCGGCTAGACCTCGAGAAGTTCGGCTTCCTTGCGCTTCAACGCCTCGTCGACGGCATCGACGTGCGTACGGGTGATGGTCTCGAGCTCCTTCTCGGCACGTGCCAGCTCGTCCTCGCCGATCTCGCCCTTCAGCGCATCCAGCTCGTCCTTGGAGCGGCGGCGGATGTTGCGGAGAGCGACCTTGGCATCCTCACCCTTGCCGCGCACGATCTTGACGAACTCCTTGCGGCGATCCTCGGTGAGCTCGGGCAGCGTGACACGGACGATCTCACCGTCGTTGCCGACGTTCGCCGACAGGTTCGGCATGTTGACGATCGCCTTCTCGATCTCCTTGAGCGCGGACTTGTCGTACGGCGTCACCAGGAGCACACGCGCCTCCGGGTTCTGCAGCCCGGCCAGCTGCGCAAGGGGCGTCGGCGAGCCGTAGTAGTCCACGAGCACCTTCTGGAACAGAGTCGGGTTCGCCCGGCCCGCGCTCACGGTGCCGAATTCCTCCTTAGCCGCGTCCACGGTCTTGCTCATGCGCTGACGGGCGTCGGAAATCACATCCGCGATCACGGTGTCTCCTTGTTCATCGGTGGGTCGCTGTCTAGTCTATTGCGCGCCTCGCGCCGCTCAGCCGAGCAGTGTCCCGATCTCGGCGCCGAGCAGGGCGGCGGTGACGTTGCCCGCCGGCTCGATCCCGAAGATCCGCATGGGCATCCCGTTGTCCATGCACAGGCTGAGAGCAGTGGAGTCGACCGCCTTCAGGTTCTGCTGCAGCGCCTCCTGATGCGAGATCTGCTCGATCTTGCGGGCGTCCGGATTGGTACGCGGGTCGGCGTCGTACATCCCGTCCACGCCGTTCTTGGCGACGAGGACGACATCGGCGCTGATCTCGAGCGCGCGCTGCGCGGCCACCGTGTCGGTCGAGAAGTACGGCAGGCCGGCGCCCGCGCCGAAGATCACGACGCGGCCCTTCTCCAGGTGCCGCTCGGCACGGCGAGGGATGTACGGCTCGGCCACCTGGGTCATCGCGATCGCGGACTGGACGCGCGTCTCGGCGCCCGCCTGCTCCAGGAAGTCCTGGAGGGCCAGCGCGTTCATGACCGTCCCGAGCATCCCCATGTAGTCGGCGCGTCCGCGGTCCATGCCGCGCTGCGAGAGCTCTGCGCCGCGGAAGAAGTTGCCTCCGCCGACGACGATGGCGATCTCGACGTCCTCGGCCGCCTGCGCGATCTCACGCGCGATGCCGCTGACGACGTCCGGGTTGACGCCCAGCTGGCCGGCTCCGAACGCCTCGCCCGAGAGCTTGAGAAGGACCCTGCGTCGCTGTGCTGGATGTCTCTGAATGGCTGCCGACATGCGTGAGGAGCGTCCTTCCGTGTGGTTCTGATTAACGCTAGTGGGTGCGCGTGGGAGCCGGAGAGCGTCCCGCGCACAGAAAAGGAGTCCGGATCGTTGTCACGATCCGGACTCCTTCATCGTCTGCTTACGCGCCGACCTTGAACCGGGCGAAGCCGGAGACGGTGAGACCCGAATCCTTCAGCACCTGGGCGATGGTCAGCTTGTTGTCGCGGGCGTACTCCTGCTCGAGCAGGGCGACCTGCTTGAAGTAGGCGCCGAGGCGACCCTCGATGATCTTCGGGAGCGCGGCCTCGGGCTTGCCCTCGTTGCGCGAGATCTCCTCGACGATGCGACGCTCGTTCTCGACCTCGTCGGCCGGGACGTCCTCGCGGGCGAGGTAGGTCGGGTTGGCGAACGAGATGTGCTGCGCGATGCTGCGGGCGGTCTCCGCGTCGCCGCCGGCGTAGCCGACGACGACACCGACCTGCGGCGGCAGGTCCTTGGAGGTCTTGTGCAGGTAGATCGCGAAGTTCTCGCCGTTGACGACGGCGATGCGGCGCAGCTCCACCTTCTCACCGAGGATGGCGGCCTCGTCACCGATGAGCTCGGCGACGGTCTGGCTGCCGGCGGGGGCCGCGAGGCCCTCCTCGACGGTGGTCGCGCCCGCGGCTGCGACCGCGTCGAGCACCTTCTCGGAGAGGGCGATGAACTTCTCGCCCTTCGCGACGAAGTCGGTCTCGCACGCGAGCTCGATCATCGTGGCGGTGCCGTTGCTGTTCTCCTTGGCCGCGACGAGGCCTTCGCTGGTGGAGCGGTCGGCGCGCTTCGCGTTGCCCTTCGCACCCTTCAGGCGCAGGATCTCGGTGGCCTTCTCGATGTCGCCATCGGCCTCCTCGAGCGCCTTCTTGGTGTCGACCATGCCCGTGCCGAGCTGCTCACGGAGTGCCTTGATGTCGGCGATGCTGATGTTTGCCATGTTCTGACTGGAACCTTCTTCTACTCGAAGACTTCTGGGGGACGCGATTACTTGGACTCGGCGTCCGCGTCGGCGTCGGCGGCCTCGACAGCCGGCTCGACCTCGGTGACCTCGGCGGCCTCGACCTCGGTGGCGGCAGCCTCGGTGGACTCGTCCTCGACGGCCACGACCTCGGCGATGGCCTCACCCTCGGCGACGACCTCGGCCGAATCGGTCTTGGCCTCAGCCAGGTCGGCATCGGCAGCCTTGGTGGTCTCGGCGCTCGCCTGGACCTCGTCGGAGGTCTGCAGGAGCTCCTGCTCCCACTCCGCGAGCGGCTCGGCGGGCTCTGCGCCCTCCTCCGGCTTCTGGTGACGCTGGATGAGGCCCTCGGCCGCGGCGTCGGCCACGATGCGGGTCAGCAGGGTGACGGAGCGGATCGCGTCGTCGTTGCCCGGGATGGGGTACTGGACCTCGTCCGGGTCGCAGTTCGTGTCGAGGATGCCGATGACCGGGATGCCCAGCTTCTTGGCCTCGTCGATCGCCAGGTGCTCCTTCTTGGTGTCGACCACCCAGAGCGCGCTCGGCGTCTTGCTGAGGTTGCGGATGCCGCCCAGCGACTTGTGGAGCTTGTCCAGCTCCCGCTTCTTGATGAGCAGCTCCTTCTTGGTGAAGCCGCTCGTGGTGCCCTCGAAGTCGAGCTCCTCGAGCTCCTTCATGCGCGCGAGGCGCTTGGACACGGTCGAGAAGTTGGTCAGCAGGCCACCCAGCCAGCGCTGGTTGACGTAGGGCTGGCCCACGCGGGTCGCCTGCTCGGCGATCGCCTGCTGGGCCTGCTTCTTGGTGCCGACGAAGAGGATGGTGCCGCCGTGGGCGACGGTCTCGCGGACGAAGTCGTACGTC
>JBQCCO010000315.1:0-7753 GCA_051962155.1 Leifsonia sp.
GATCGCCTGCGGCAATGCGTTCGTCCTCAAACCGAGTGAGAAAGACCCCTCGGCGTCGTTGTGGCTCGCCGAGACCTGGCAGCGCGCGGGCTTGCCCGACGGCGTGTTCACCGTCCTGCACGGCGACAAGGAAGCCGTCGACGCGCTGCTCGAGCATCCCGACATCGCCGCCGTCAGCTTCGTCGGTTCGACACCCATCGCCCGCTACATCTACGAGCACGGCACCGCCGCCGGTAAACGCGTCCAGGCCCTCGGCGGGGCGAAGAACCACATGCTCGTCCTGCCTGATGCGGATCTCGACGTGACAGCGGACAGCGCGATCAATGCGGGTTTCGGCTCGGCGGGCGAGCGCTGCATGGCCATCTCGGTCATCGTCGCCGTCGAGCCGGTGGCCGACGACCTCGTGCAGAAGATCACCGAGCGGATCGCCGGCCTGCGCGTCGGAGACGGTCGCCGCGGCTGCGACATGGGTCCGTTGGTCACCCGTCAGCACCGGGACAAGGTCGCCTCCTACATCGACATCGCGGCGAACGACGGCGCGACCGTCGTCACCGATGGCCGCGAGGTCAACCCGGACGGGGACGCGAATGGATTCTGGCTCGGCCCGACGCTGCTCGACCGTGTTCCGACCAGCAGCCGCGCTTACACCGAGGAGATCTTCGGGCCCGTCCTGTCCATCGTGCGGGTCGCCAGTTACGAGGACGGCGTCGACCTGATCAACTCCAGCGCCTTCGGCAATGGCACCGCCATCTTCACCAACGACGGCGGGGCTGCGCGCCGGTTCCAGCGGGACATCCAGGTCGGGATGATCGGCATCAACGTCCCCATCCCGGTCCCGGTGGCCACCTTCTCGTTCGGCGGCTGGAAGGACTCGCTGTTCGGCGACACGAAGGCGCACGGCGCCGAGGGCGTCCGGTTCTTCACCCAGCAGAAGGCGATCACCAGCCGGTGGCTCGATCCGTCGCACGGCGGGATCAACCTCGGCTTCCCGCAGAACGACTGATGGCCGCCGACCACAACCACTGGCTGCGGCGCCGGGGCGAGCTCTCCCGGGAGGGATGGGAGAGCTTCGTGGATGCGTCGGAGCCCGGCTGGCAGCACACCGGTCTGCGCGTCGCCGAGCTGGCGGCCGGCGACGAACTCACCCTCCCCGGCGCGGGGACGGAGGCGATGGTGGTGCCCCTCGCCGGTTCGTTCACGGTCACCCATGACGGAGCTGCCACCGAACTGACCGGGCGCGCGAGCGTCTTCGACGGCGCGACCGACGTGCTGTACCTCGGCGCATCGTCCACGGGGACTCTCACCGGCCACGGGCGGGTCGCCGTGGCCACGTCGCCCACCGACGAGGACCGTCCGTCCCGTTACCTACCGGCCTCCGAGACGCCGGTCGAGCTGCGAGGCGCCGGTCAGTCCAGCCGTCAAGTGCACAACTTCGGCGTCCCGGGGGCTCTGGATGCGGTCCGCCTCATCGTCTGCGAGGTCGTGACCCCGGCCGGGAACTGGTCGTCCTATCCGCCGCACAAGCACGACGAGTCCATCCCGGGCCACGAATCGCGTCTCGAGGAGATCTACTACTTCGAGGCGGCGACCGAGAGGGGCCGGGAGGCTGCGGGGGAGCCGTTCGGCGTCTTCAGCGCGTACTCGTCGGCGGCCGGCGAGATCGAGATCGACGGTCTCGTGCACTCCGGCGACATCGCTCTCGTGCCCTTCGGCTACCATGGCCCCGCTGTCGCGGCCCCCGGCTACGACCTCTACTACCTGAACGTCATGGCAGGTCCGGACCAGGAGCGGGCGTGGCTGATCTCCGACGATCCCGCTCATGCGTGGGTGCGCGACACGTGGGCCGGGCATGCAGTGGACCCGCGACTCCCATATTCCACCGAGAAGGAAGGCCGGCGCTGATGGCGGCGACGAAACGATTGACGGTGGGCCAGGCGCTCATCGAATTCCTGGCCCACCAGTGGACGGTCGACGGCGATCATCGCGAGCGCACCATCCCCGGTGTCTTCGGCATCTTCGGGCACGGCAATGTGGCCGGCATCGGCCAGGCGCTCGCGCAGCTCAACAGCCGGCAGCCGGATCTGATGCCCTATTACCAGGCGCGGAACGAGCAGGCCATGGTGCACGAATCCGTGGGCTACGCGCGCATCCATCGCCGCCGTGGGACATACGCATCGACGGCGTCCGTCGGTCCGGGGGCGACGAACATGCTCACGGGTGCGGCGGTGGCGACGACGAACCGGCTCCCGGCGCTGCTGCTGCCGAGCGACACCTTCGCGACGCGGGTGGCGGATCCTGTGCTGCAACAGCTCGAGCAGCCGCACGACATCGGGCTCACCGTGAACGACGCGTTCCGGCCGCTGTCCCGCTTCTTCGACCGCGTGCAGCGGCCGGAGCAGCTGTATTCGATCGCGCTCGGGGCACTGCGCGTGCTGACCGATCCGGCGGAGACCGGGGCGGTCACCATCGCGCTGCCCGAGGATGTGCAGGCCGAGACCATCGAGGTGCCGGTCGAATTCCTCGCCGATCGGGAGTGGCGCATCCGCCGTCCGCTGCCGGAGCGCGATCCTCTGGGTGCGGCCGTTGGGGCCATCCGCGCTGCGGAGCGGCCGTTCATCGTGGCCGGAGGCGGCGTGATCTACTCGGGAGCCGAGGACGCACTGCGGTTGTTCGCCGAGGCGACGGGAATCCCCGTCGGAAGCACCCAGGCGGGCGGCGGCTCGATGCTCTGGGATCATCCGCAGTATCTCGGCGCGGTGGGAGCCACCGGCACCGCAGCCGCGAACCGGATCGCCGCCGAGGCGGATCTCGTCATCGGCATCGGCACCCGGTACAGCGACTTCACGACGGCCTCGCGCACGGCGTTCCAGCACCCGTCCGTCCGATTCGTGAACATCAATGTGGCCTCCTTCGACGCCTACAAGCATGGAACGGAGTTGCCGGTCGTCGCCGATGCCCGGGAGGCGCTCATCTCCCTGACGGCGGAACTGGCACGGCACCACATCGCCGACGCGTATGCCGAGCGCATCCGCAGTGAGAAGGCCGGATGGGACGCGATCGTCGACGTCGCTCTGAAGCCGACCGGAACCGGACTGCCCGGAACCGGACTGCCCGGGCAGCCGGCGATCATCGGGGCCGTCCACGCCGCCAGCGATCCTCGCGATGTCATCGTGCAGGCGGCCAGCTCCCTGCCCGGGGACCTCCACAAACTCTGGCGGGTGCGCGACCCGCTCGGCTATCACGTCGAATATGCCTTCTCGTGCATGGGCTACGAGATCGCCGGAGGTCTCGGAGTGAAGCGGGGTCTGCTGGCCGCGGGGGACGACCGGGATGTGATCGTCATGGTCGGCGACGGGTCGTACCTGATGCTCCACTCGGAGCTGGTGACGGCCGTGGCCGAGCGCATCAAACTGATCGTGGTGATCGTGCAGAACCACGGCTTCGCCTCCATCGGGCACCTCTCCGAGACCGTGGGGGCCGGCCGCTTCGGGACGAAGTACCGCGCCTATGATCCGCGCGCCCGCAATTTCCAGGGGGACACGATCCTCCCCGTCGACCTGGCCATGAACGCGCGCAGTTACGGCATCGACGTCATCGAGATCCAGCCGGGACCTGCGGCTCTGGATGAGCTCGGCTCCGCGATCCGGACGGCGAAGGCAGCCGAGGGGCCGACGGTGATCCACATCGACAGCGACCCGCTGATCTATGGGCCCGACGGCGAGGGGTGGTGGGATGTGCCGGTGGCGGAAGTGTCGACCCTTCCCTCGACCCAGGAGGCACGAGCGGAGTACGAGAAGCAGCGGGCCGCGCAGCGACCGCTCCTCGGCCGAGGGGACGGGGCATGAAGGCGGATGCGGCCGGCGCGCCGGTGAGCTTCGGAGTCTTCGAGATGACGCCGGAGGGCGCCGAGACCGTCGGTCCGGACGAGATGCTGGAGATCCTCGTTCGCACGGGCTACACCGGCATCGACCTGGGCCCGCTCGGCTTTCTCGGGCGCGGAGACGAGCTGCGCCGGCGACTCGACAGGTTCGGCGTCGACCTGGCCGGGGGATGGGTGGAGTTGCCGTTCTCCGACGATGAGGCGTTCGAGGACAGCCTCCCGGAGCTCGAGGAGGCGCTGCGCGTCTTCAGCGACGCCGCCGCGTCGTCCCGGGGACGGCTGCCGAAGCCGACGCTCGCGGACCACGGGTCCGCCGAGCGGAAGTCAACGTTCCAGCGGACCGGGGGAGGCCTCGATGGCGCCGGCTGGGAGCGGCTCGCCCGGAACGCGGAACGCGCCGCATCGCGCGTGCGCGCCGCCGGCTTCGAACCGACATTCCACCATCACGCCGGCACCTTCGTGGAAGCGCCGGACGAGATCGACCGCTTCCTCGAACTGGTGGACATGGACCTCACGCTCGACACCGGTCATCTGCTGCTCGGTGGAGGCGACCCGCTCGAGGCCGTGCGTCGCTGGGGTCCGCGCATCAACCACCTCCATCTGAAGGACGTCGACACCGCTCGGCTGAACGGCGTCATCGGAGCGGGCGGCGGGATGACCGAGGTGTGGTCCTCCGGCGCCTTCGTCGCCTTCGGCCGCGGCGACATCGACCTGCCGGCTGTCCTGAACGCGATGGACGAGCTCGGCTACGACGGCTGGATCGTGGTGGAGCAGGATGTGCTCCCCGCGCCCGGCTCGCCCCTCGCGGAGTTCCTCCGGCACAGAGAACACGACCAGCACGTCAGCCGCGAGTTCCTGCGGCCCTGGTGCTGACCCCGGCTGAACACAGGAACACAGGAAGACAGGAAGAACAGTGACAGAGACGCCCCTTCGGTTCGGTCTGATCGGCACCGGCTGAATCGGCCAGGTCCACGCGCGGAGCATCGCCGCCGACCCCGCCACCACGCTCGCCTGGGTCTGCGACCCCATCGTGGAGGGTGCGCGTTCCGTCGCCGCAGCCTACGGCGGGAGGGTCACCGAATCGGCCGAGGAGGTGCTGGCGGCCGCGGACGTCGACGCGGTGCTCATCGCATCCCCGACTCCGACGCATGTCGATCTGATCGGCGCCGCCGTGAGCGCCGGCATCCCCGTGCTCTGCGAGAAGCCGATCGATCTCGACATCTCCCGAGTGGATGCTCTGCGTCCGGCGGTCGCCGGTTCCGGCGTCCCCGTCGCGCTCGGATTCAACCGGCGGTTCGATCCCTCGTTCGCCGCTGCGCGCGCCCGGGTGGCGGCCGGCGAGATCGGCGAGCTGGAGCAGCTCTCCATCATCAGCCGGGATCCGTCGGCTCCGCCTGCCGCCTATGTCGCCGTCTCGGGAGGTATCTTCCGGGACATGACGATCCACGACTTCGACATGGCGCGGTTCTTCCTCCCCGACATCGTCGAGGTTCGCGCCACCGGATCCGTCCTCTTCGACGAGGGCGCCCGCGAGCACGGCGACTACGACACCGCGGTCTCGACGCTGCTCTCCTCCTCGGGGGCGATGGTGACGATCATCAACTCGCGGCACAGCGCTGTCGGCTACGACCAGCGCATCGAAGCGTTCGGCTCCCGGGGGATGCTGCAGGTCGCGAATGCGCCGACCAGCCTGGTCAGTCTCTCCACCGCGAGCGCGGTGGAGGCCAAGCCGCCGTATCAGGACTTCTTCCTCGAGCGTTACGCCGAGGCCTACGCGGCCGAGCTCCGCGAGTTCGTCAAGCTCGTCCGCGGCGAAGCGTCGACCAGCCCGAGCTTCGAGGACGGCCGGGCGGCGCTGATCCTGGCCGACGCCGCCCAGCGTTCAGCGGAGACCGGTCTGACTGTTCGCGTGGATGTCGGCTGATGTCGTACCGGCTCGCCGCCTCCGCCGAGATGCTCTACCTCGAACGCCCGTTCATCGAGCGGGTGCAGCGCATCCATGAGCGGGGTCTCGAGGTCGAGATCTGGGACTGGTCGTCGAAGGACCTGAATCTGCTCGCCGCCACCGGAGCGACGTTCTCGTCGATGACCGGATATCTGCGCGGCGACCTCGTCACGGAGGACGGCATCTCCGAGCTCCTCGCGACCGCGCGGGAGTCGCTGCATGCAGCGGACATCCTCGACTGTCCTCGGCTCAATCTTCACGGCACCGGTCTCGATGCCCACGGAATCCCGGTCTCGCCGGGCCGCGAGGTCACCGGTGCGGATTGGCTTGCAGCGGGGGACACGCTTCGGCGACTGGCCGAGCTGGCCGCGAACGCCGGCAGGATCTTCACGCTGGAGAATCTGAACACCGCGGTCGACCACCCAGGAACCCCGTTCGCGCGGGCGGCCGACACGCTGGCGCTCGTGGCCGCGGTGGACCATCCCGGCCTCCGCCTCAACCTCGATCTGTATCACGCGCAGATCGGGGAGGGGAATCTGGTCCAGCTCGTCCGCGATGCGCTCCCGTACATCGGCGAGGTGCAGGTGGCGGACGTCCCGGGCCGGTGCGAGCCGGGAACCGGAGAGATCCGCTACCAGCGGATAGCGGAGGAACTGGCGGCTCTCGGCTACAACGGCGTCATCGCCCTGGAGAGCTGGGCGAGCGGAGACGCAGACGAGGCGCTCGACGCGTTCGAGGCTACATTCGCCTCATGGCGCAACTGATCTATGCGACGAATGTGACCCTCGACGGCTACATCGAGGATGAGAGCGGCGCGTTCGACTTCCTCCCCGTCGACGACGAGGTGTTCCAGTCCCATACCGACCTCCTGCGGTCGGTCGGCACCCTCCTGTACGGGCGGCGGCTGTACGAGAAGATGGCCGTCTGGGAGACGGACACCGGCCTCGCCGCCCAGTCCGCACCGTTCGCCGGGTTCGCCGCGGCATGGCAGGCGCCGGAGAAGGTGGTCTACTCCCGGACCCTGGCTGCCGCCTCCACCTCCCGCACCCGGATCGAGCGCGACTTCGACCCGGCCGCAGTGCAGGAACTCCTGTCCTCCGCTCCGCGCGACGTCCTGATCGGAGGTGCGGACCTCGCGGCCCAGGCGTTCACGGCCGGGCTGGTCGGCGAACTCCAGCTGTACGTCATGCCGCTCGTCGTCGGCGGCGGCAAGCCGGGGCTCCCGGCGGGGACGCGTGCCGCCCTCGAACTGCTCGACGAGCACCGCTTCGGCAACGGCGTCGTCCGGCTCCGCTACCGGCCGCTGGCTCGCTGAGCCCGCCGAACGGCGCGGGGTCGCGTCGTCAGGCCGGCACGGCGCGAGTCAGCCCGTCAGGCCGTCAGGGCGTCCGCTCGAGCTCGTGCGCGAGCGTGTCGAGCTCTGCCCCTCCGGCCATGAGGCTGGTGAGCTCGGCCAGCGTGACCTCGGATTTCGCGAAGTCGCCCTGACTGGTTCCCCGGTTGAGAAGCAGGAAGCGGTCGCCGACCGGGTAGGCGTGATGCGGGTTGTGGGTGATGAAGACCACCCCGAGCCCACGATCGCGTGCCCGCGCGATGTAGCGCAGGACCACCCCGGACTGCTTGACCCCGAGCGCCGCCGTCGGCTCGTCGAGGATCAGCACGCGGGCCCCGAAGTAGACGGCCCGGGCGATGGCGACGCACTGCCGTTCGCCTCCCGAGAGGGTCCCGATCGCCTGGTCGACATCGCGCAGGTCGATGCCCATGTTCGCCAGCTCGGTGTACGTGATGGTCTTCATCTTCTTCACGTCGAGGCGCCGGAACGGTCCCCATCCACGCGTGATCTCCGAGCCCAGGAAGAAGTTCCTCCAGACGGGCATCAGCGGGATGACGGCGAGGTCCTGGTAGACCGTCGCGATCCCCGCATCCAG
>JBQCCO010000316.1:0-5946 GCA_051962155.1 Leifsonia sp.
TGCTCGTCGCGAGCGTCCGCTCCGCGCTGCAGCCGCTCGCTCCCGGCCTCGCCGAGCTGGAACCGATCGTGCTCGAGCAGGGCGGCCGCGGCTACGACCTGGCCGCGCTCGCCGAGCGGCTCGTCGACGCCGCGTACGCGCGGGTCGACCTCGTCACCCGTCGCGGCGAGTTCGCGGTGCGCGGCGGCATCCTCGACGTCTTCCCGCCGGCGGCCGAGCACCCGCTCCGCGCCGAGTTCTTCGGCGACGAGCTCGAGCAGCTGCGCGCTTTCTCCGTCGCCGACCAGCGCTCGCTGCCGGAGGCGACCGGAGCCGGAGCGGCCGGCCGCGCCGAACTCGGCCCCGCGCGCGAGCAGCTGCTCACACCGACGGTCGCTGCGCTCCACGCGGCCGAGAGGAACTCGCGGTTCGTCTCGGCGAGGCTCACCGCGCGCGAGGCGACACGCTCCGGCGAGAGCACGGCGACGGCCGCGCCGTCGGGCAGGTAGTGCGTGAGCGGCACGAGACGATCGACGAGCGCGGGAGCGAGCGACTCCATCCCCTCGACCGGGATGCCCTCGCCGATCTTCGCGAGCATCGCCGACAGGCTCGGGAACTCGTGCTCCATCTCGCGGGCCCGCTGGCGCACCGACTCGCTCAGCAGGAGCTCGCGGCTCGGCGGCAGGCTGACGCCCGGGATGGGCTCGGGAAGCGATCGCTGGTCGGCCACCGAGAACGCGCGGATCTGATCCACTTCGTCGCCGAAGAAGTCGACGCGGTAGGGGTGGTCGGCGGTCGGCGGGAACACGTCGAGGATCCCGCCGCGCACGGCGAACTCTCCGCGCCGGGTCACCATGTCGACCCGGCCGTAGGCGAGATCGACCAGTTGCGCAGCGATCCCGCCGAGATCGAATCCGCGGCCTCCGGCCGTCAGCTCGACGGTGCCGTAGTCGACGAGGTTGTCGGCGAGCGGCTGCAGGGCCGCCCGGACGGAAGCGACGAGGACGAACGGCGTGCGGCGCTCCCCCGCGGACCAGTCGGCGAGCCGGCGCAGGGCGGTCATCCGCTTGCCGACGATCTCGGCGCTCGGGCTGAGCCGTTCGTGCGGCAGCGTCTCCCACGCGGGGAACTCGACGACCTCGGCCTCCGGCAGCAGGCCCGGCAGGGCTCCGCGGATCGACTCGGACTCGCGCCCCGTGGCCGTGATGAGGAGCACCGCCTGCGACGCGCCCTGCTCCGCCCGCCGCCGCAGCAGGCCGGCGAGGAGCGGCGCCCGCAGCCCGTCGGTCAGCGAGAAGTCGGCGTCACGCGCCACATGCGCGAGAGCGTCGCTGAACGAGGACTCCCGCATGAGCGCGGCGACCAGACCCTGGAGTATCACTCGGTCGATTCTACGGGGGACCACCGACAGTCGTCCCGCCGAGAATTCGGAGGTCAGATCCAGCCGTTGAGCGCTCGCATGAAGCCGTCGTGATCGTCGCGGTGGATGGTGTGGCCGGAGCCCGCCACGACCCGGACCGCGTAGCCGTCGTCGCGGAGGCGGTCCGCGAGCTGCGGCTTCACCAGGTGGGAGTTGTCCGCGAGCATCACCAGGGACGGCACGGTCATCGCATCCGGTGCGCGCATCGCGGACGGCGTGAGCACCACCGGGATGGCCGCCCGATCGAACGCCCGCATCGTCTCCACCTCGATCGCGACGTCGGCCGGATCCCACCGCGGGTTGCGCTTCGCGATGCGGGTCGCCGACTGCCGGGCGAGCGTTCGCAGGAACGCCGGCGCCAGCATCCGCTGGAACCAGTCCGTCGCGGGGCACGAGAAGGCGGGGTCGACGTAGATCACGCGTTCCGGATGGAGCCGTTCGATGGCGAGGCTGACGGTCAGGCCGCCGAGGGAGTGACCCATCACCAGTTCGGGACGGCCGGGCACCGTATCCACGATGTCCTGCGCCATCAGCTCGGCCGAGTACTCCCCGGTCCGGGGGCTGTGGCCGTGACCGCGGAGATCGACGGCGATCACCCGGTATCCGCGCGCGGCCAGCTCCGGGCCGACGCGGCGCCAGTTGCGCGAGTCGGACATCACTCCATGGACGAGGACGGCGCAGCGGTCGCCGGTGCCCCACTCGCGCGTGTACAGCTTCATTGCGGTCACGATACGGAATGCGGCTGATCCGGCGCCGGGTGTCCGCTACGGTCCGGCTGAGCATCCGCCGTCAAGGTGCACCGAGCGGGGACGCTCCAGCCGCCGAACTGTGCGACGGAAACGGAGGAGGAAACTCCGGGCACGTTCGACATGTCCTCCGTTCAGCGCGATTGTCTCCCCGCGCTGCCGGATCGCGTCCCTTTCACCGCGCGACGATGTGCGATGGAGGCGGTGGATGTTCGGCTCGCGCCAGGCGCGAAGGTGGGGAAACGGAGGATGTTCGGCTGGGGTCCGGGGGCGAATGTGGGGAAACGGAGGAGGTTCGGCTCACGCCGGGCGCGAATGTGGGGAAACGGAGGATGTTCGGCTCACGTCGGGCACGAAGGTGGGGAAACGGAGGATGTTCGGCTCGCGCCGGGCACGAAAGGGGGGAAACGGAGGATGTTCGGCTCGCGTCGGGCGCGAACGCCTCCGTTTCAGCACGCGAGTGCAGCGGGAGCCTGACAGCCCAGCCCGGCAGTCCAGCCCGGCAGTCCAGCCCGGCAGCCCAGGCCGGCGGGTCAGCGGCCGGCGTGGAAGCGGTTCTGCGCGGCGGTGACGCCCTCGGCCGCGATGTGCTCGACGGCGTCGGCCGCATCCGCGATGAGGATGGGCAGGTTCTTGCGCTCGGCCGCCGAGAACGCCTTGAGGACGTGGTCGGCCGCTGCGGCGGAGCCCGGAGGGCGGCCGACGCCGACGCGCACGCGCGTGAAGTCGCCGGTCCCGATGGCGGCGATGACGTCGCGGACTCCGTTGTGACCGCCGTGGCCGCCGCCGTTCTTGAGGCGGATGGTGTCGAACGGGATGTCCAGCTCGTCGTGCACGACGATCAGGCGCGACGGGTCGAGCGAGTAGAAGCGCAGCAGCTGCGACACCGGGCCGCCCGACACGTTCATGTACGTGTTGGGCTTGGCGAGGACGAAACGCGGGCCGCCCGGGCTCAGCCGGCCCTCGGCGACCGTCGCGTTCGTCTTGTGGGTCTTGAAGGTCAGACGGCCGCGCTCGGCGAGCTCGTCGAGCACCATCTGGCCCACATTGTGACGGGTGGAGGCGTAGCCGGGCCCGGGGTTACCGAGCCCGACCACGAGCCACGGCCCGTCGGCCGCTCCGGCGGAAGCCGCTCCAGCGGAGGCGGCTCCAGCGGAAGCGGCCGGACGGGTCGAATCCATCGGGGGTGATTACTCCGCGGCCTCGGCGCCGGCGGCGGCCTCCTCGGCCTCGTCGCCCTCGCCGCGCAGCGCGGCCGGGACGAGCACGTTGAGGATGAGGAGGTCCTCGTCCTCGGCCAGCGAGGAACCGGCCGGGAGGTCGAAGTCCTTCGCGTGGTACTGGGTGCCCTCGGGGGCGTCGGTGACGTCGATGATGACGCGCTCCGGGATGTGCGTGGCCTCGGCCTCGAGGCGGATCGTGTTCACCTCGAGCACGGCGATGCTGCCGGAGAACGGCTCGCCCTCGACGTGGACCGGGACCTCGACGATGACCTTCTCGCCGCTGCGGATGAGGATCAGGTCGAGGTGCTCGATGATCTGCGACACCGGGTCCTTCTGCACGTCCTTGACCAGCGCGAGCTGGCCCTTGCCGGCGACGTCGAGGTCGAGGACCGCGTTCGCCTTGCGGAGCAGCAGGCCGACCTGGTGCGCGGGAAGCGTGATGTGGAGGGGCTCGCTGCCGTGGCCGTAGATGACCGCCGGGATCTTGCCCGCTGCGCGGATCTTGCGCGCAGCGCCCTTGCCGAAGCTCTCGCGCAGCTCGGCTGCGACCTTGTTGGACTCGTCTGCCATGATGTCTCCTCGCCGGCGATGAGCCGGCTGTCGGGCGAGCCGCGAGGCCCGCAGTGTGTTGTTGTTCGACTCGAACGCATCGAAGTGCGCGAGGAAAGACTGCGAAGCCTGCTCCACCGCGTCGATCACGGATGCCCCAGTGTTGGCCAGCGCATCCCTCGCCGAAGTTCAGTTGACGAGTCTACCTGATCGCGATATACTAAGCGCGCTTATGACTTTTGACCGATGGGAGTACATCATGTGGACCACGCAGCACAGTGCCGGCACCGCCGCCCCTGCCTCCGCCGTCTGGTCGGCGCTCCGCGACCTGCACAGCGGCATCCCGCTCGGGCCTTCGAGCGACCGGTTCGAGCTCCACGGGCCGTTCGCGGTCGGGACGAGCATCACCGTGACGCCGCTGGGCCAGGACTCGATGACCTCCGAGATCGTGGAACTCGAGCCCGAACGGGTCTACGCCGACCGCACGATCTTCGGCGACCTCGCGCTCACCTTCCGCCACACGCTCACCCCGCGACAGGACGGCGGGACGGATGTGACCCACATCCTCGAGATCGAAGGTCAGGGCGCCGAGGCGATCGGACCGGAGCTCGGCCCGCAGATCGCCGGCGACTTCCCCGAGGCGATGGACGAACTGCTGGCGGCAGCGGAGGAGCGCTCCGGAGTCGCGCGTGGCTGAGGAGGGACTCGGAAGCCGCTTCCCCGCAGCCTCGCAGAGCCCCGGGCTGATGCTGTGGCGCGTGACGAACCGCTGGCAGGCGGCGATGCGCGCGGCCCTCGCCCCGCACGAGCTGACGCACGTGCAGTACGTCCTGCTCGCCTCCCTCACCTGGCTGGCCGACCGGGAGCCCGGGCGGCTGGTCACCCAGGTCGACCTCGCCGGCTTCGCCTCGACCGACCCGATGATGACGTCGCAGGTGCTGCGGAGCCTCGAACGAGCGGGACTCGTGGAGCGGCTGCCGCATCCCACCGACGGTCGCGCCCGGGTGCTCAGAGCGACACCCGAGGGCGCGGCGGCGGCCCGGCGCGCCACTGCGGACGTCGAGGCGGCCGACGCCGCGTTCTTCACGGGAGTGGATGCGGCTGCGTTCGCCACACAGCTGGCAGCCCTCGCCGCGACGGCCGACTGACGGCGCCGTAGGCCGACGTCAGGCGGACGGGGTGTGCACGGCCGCCGCGATGTCGGCGGCCAGCTCCTCGGGCGGACGGCTCACATCGAGGCGCAGGCCGGCCTCGTCGTCCTGCAGCGGTTCGAGCGTGGCCAGCTGGGAGTCGAGCAACGAGACGGGCATGAAGTGGCCGGGCCGCGCGGTCATCCGCGCGGAGAGCACATCACGCGTCCCGTCGAGCTCGGCGAAGACGGCGCCCGGCGCCTCCGAGCGGATCAGATCGCGGTAGGCGCGCTTGAGCGCCGAGCAGGCGACGACGACCCCGTCCGGGCCGGTGCCGGCGACGGCCTGTCCCACGGCCCGGAGCCAGGGGGTCCGATCCTCGTCGGTGAGCGGGATCCCGGACGCCATCTTGGCGACGTTCGACGCCGGATGCAGACCGTCGCCGTCGACGAACGGTACTCCGAGCCGCTTCGCCAGCACCTCCCCCACGGTGCTCTTGCCCGAGCCGGAGACGCCCATCACCACGATCCGCGGGCCTGCGTCAGACGCCGCCAGGCCGGAACGCAGGCCGGCCCGCTCGCCCTGCTGCGCTCCCCGCTGTTCTCCCGTCGGCTCCGCAGGCTCCTCCACCGCCACATCCATCACCCGTCCCGCCCTGTCCGCCGCCGTGCCGGCACGCCGGCGATCACCAGTCGTGCATGGAACCGTCGAGCAGACGGTTCACCGGCAAGTATGCCGCCTGGTACGGGAACGAGTCGGCCAGCACCTCGTCGTAGGAGACGCCGAGTCCCGGATCCTCGCCCGGGATCAGCAGCCCGTCCTCGAAGCGGTACGACGGCTGGAAGACGTCGTCGGTCGAGGCGCTGTGCTTCATGTACTCCTGGATGCCGAAGTTCGGG
>JBQCCO010000317.1:0-39104 GCA_051962155.1 Leifsonia sp.
CTCGGCATCGTGAACGACGCCGCTGTGCTCTCGGTGGACGGGCGGGTCGTCTGGACGGGGGCCGCATTCGCCTCCCCGCGCTCCGACGCGGACGAGGTCATCGAGGTGGCCGGCGCCGCTGTCATCCCCGGGTTCGTCGACTCGCACACCCACCTCGTGTTCGGTGGCGACCGTGCGGGCGAGTTCGAGGCGCGGATGGCCGGACGGCCGTATACGGCGGGCGGCATACGGTCGACGGTTGCGGCGACGCGGACCGCGACGGACCAGGAACTGCGGCGCCGGCTGGCTCGACTGGTCGGCGAGCTCCACTCCCAGGGCACGACGACGTTCGAGGTCAAGAGCGGCTACGGCCTGAGCGTCGCCGACGAGGAGCGGCTGCTCCGGCTCGCGCGCGAGGTGACCGATGAGACCACATTCCTCGGTGCGCATGTGGTCCCGGCGGAGTACGCGGACGATCCGGAAGCGTACGTCGAGCTGGTCACCGGCGCGATGCTGGACGCCTGCGCGCCGCACGCCCGGTGGATCGACGCGTTCTGCGAGAGCGGTGCCTTCACCGTGGAGCAGTCGCGGCGCATCCTCACCGCCGGCGCTGCCCGTGGATTGGGGGTGCGGCTGCATGCCGCGCAGCTCGGACCCGGGGACGGCGTGGCCCTCGCGGTGGAACTGGATGCGGCGAGCGTCGACCATTGCACCTACCTGAGCGACGACGACGTGGACCTCTTGGCGGCATCCCGGACCGTTGCGACGTTGCTGCCCGGCGTGGAGTTCTCGACACGGCATCCCTACCCCTCCGGCCGGCGGCTGCTGGATGCGGGGGCCGCGATCGCCCTGGCGAGCGACTGCAACCCCGGGTCGTCCTTCACCTCGTCGATGCCGTTCTGCATCGCACTGGCGGTGCGGGACATGGGACTGACGCCCGGCGAGGCGCTGCGCGCCGCGACCCTCGGCGGCGCGGCTGCCCTGCGCCGCGACGACGTCGGTCACCTCCGGCCGGGCGCACGGGCCGACCTGGCGGTGCTCGCCGCGCCCAGCCACATCCACCTCGCGTACCGCCCGGGCGTCCCCCTCGTCGCGCGCACCCTCCGCGCCTCCGCCTGAGCCCGCACACCCCACCCCCCCCCGTCGAGTCCGCAAAGATTGCACGGCTGCAGCGCGTTTTGCGTGCAGTCTTTGTGTACTCGACGGTGGGGGCGGATCAGCGGGAGGCGAGGCCCGCGGCGGACTCGAGGATGAGGAGCGCGGCGAGGCGGACGGTGCGCTGGTCGGGGGTGTCGGCGGTCGCGTCGACCTCGGCGATGTCGACGGAACGCACGTGCGTCGAGGCGGCGACCAGGCGGGCCAGACGGCGCAGTTCCCAGGCGGCGAGGCCGCCGGGAACCGAGGCCGGGCAGCCAGGTGCGACCGACCGGTCGCACACGTCGACGTCCAGGTCGACGTGAATGGGACCGCCCGCTGCGCCCGCGATCTCCAGGGCCTCCGCCATCACGTCCTCCAGCGGCCTCATGTGCAGGACATCGCGCGGGATGACCGTGATGCCGTGCTCCGCCGCTCGGCGGCCGTAGGCGGCCGAGTTCGCGAAGTCGGCGATCCCGATCTGGACGATCCGCCTCCCGTCGAGACCGGCCTCCAGCAGTTCACGGACCGGCGATCCGTTCGACGTGCCGTCCCTCAGGTCGTGATGCGCGTCGAGGGTGATCAGCCCGGCCGTCCCCAACGCATCCCCCGCTGCGCCGAGCGCCGCCGGCACGGTCAGGGAGTTGTCGCCACCCACAGCCACGGTCAGCCGGGATGCGGAGACCGTGGCGGCCACCGCCGCGCGCGCACGTTCGCGGCCCTCCGGCCCGTCGGGCGATGCGACGTCGCCCGCGTCCGCGAAGCGCAGCGCCTCCACCTCGAGTCCCGCGGCATGTGCCGAGTAGCGCCGCAGCGCATCCCGGACGGCGGCAGGGGTGGCGTGGGCGCCGGTCGGCGACAGCGAGGTCTCGTGCGTCGGGATGCCGATCAGCGCCAGATCGGCGCCGTCCCGGTCCAGCGCGGGCCAGCCTCCCGCCCGGGGCCACAGCGGATCGGCGGAGAGAACCTGTGCGCTCATACCCGCGACCCTAGCGAGCCGCGGAGCCCCTGCGGGTAAGGCCGCGCGACCAGCCGTCTGGGATCCCGGACCGGCTCAGATCTGCGTCCCACCGACCGGCTGCGTGAACACGGGCGGCTCGGGCGCGTCCGGCGAGCGGCGCGTCCCGTTCCCGGAGTCGCCGGAGTCGCCGGACGGGCGCTCCGGGTCCCGGCCGCCGTCACGCGGACCGCCGCCGGACGGCCCGGCACCTCCATCCGCCGCCCGCCCGCTGCGGGCAGCAGCCTTCGCCGCCTTCCGCGCTGCGCGGCGCTCACGCCGCCCCTCCACGAGGTTGTACAGCGTCGGCAGCACGATGAGCGTCAGCACGGTCGACGAGATGAGCCCGCCGATCACGACGATGGCGAGGGGCTGGGAGATGAAACCACCATGCCCGGTCACACCGATCGCCATCGGTGTCAGCGCCGCGATGGTGGCCAGCGCCGTCATCAGGATGGGACGCACACGACGGGAGGCGCCGTGCGCCACCGCATCCGCGACGCTGAGCCCGCGCCTGCGGTACTGGTTCACGAGGTCGATGAGCACGATCGCGTTGGTCACCACGATGCCGACGAGCATCAGCAGTCCGATGAGGGAGGCCACTCCGAGCGGGATGCCGGATGCGAGCTGCAGCAGGATCGCGCCGGTCGCCGCGAACGGCACCGAGACGAGCAGCAGCAGCGGCTGGCGCAGCGAACGGAACGTCGCCACCATGACGATGTAGACGATGAGGATGGCCGCCAGCAGTGCGAGGCCGAGCTGGCTGAACGCGTCCGACTGGCTCGAGGAGACCCCGCCGATCTTCGCGCTCGCACCGACCGGGAGGCTCGCGGCCTTGAGCCCGGCGGACACGTCCGCGTTCGCCGTGCTCAGGTTGTCGGTCGCCGGCGTCGCGGTCACGCTCGCGGTGCGCAGGCCGCGCTGCGTGGTGACGGTCGACGGCCCGTCGACCTGCTTCACGGTCGCCAGCGTGTCGAGCGGGACGACCCCCGCGGCAGTCGGGATCGGCAGTTGCGCCAGGCCCGCCACCGTCGTCGGCGGGTTCGCCGTCTGCAGGTAGATCTTCAGCGTCGTGTTGTCGATCGCGACCGTGCCCTCCTGCGTCGGCTGCATCGCCTGGGACACGATGCCGCCGACGGCCACCTCGCTGAGCCCGGCGGCCGCCGCCTTCTCCCGGTCCACACTGACGGCGACGTACGGGAGGGAGGCGCTCAAGTTGTCGGCGACCTGCCTGAGGGAGGCCTTGTTCTTCAGCTGCCCGACCACAGCATCCGTGGCCTTCTGCAGGTCCGCGTCGTTGCTCGCGGTGATGTCGACCTGGATGTTGCTGGAAGGGCCGAAGCCGCTGGAGGCGGACAGGGCGATCGTGCCCTGTCCCGTGATCGCCGCGAGCTCGTCCTGGATGGTGCTCTGCAGCTTCGCCTGGTCGGCGTTCGGGTCCGTCGTGATCGAGAAGGTGGTCCCGCCGCTTCCGCCCGTGAACGCATCCCGCAGGGAGGAGCCACTGGAGCCGATCGAGACCTGGACCGTCTTGACGCCCTTCGTGTCGCGCACCTTCTGCTCCACGACCCGCGCCGCGTCGTCCTTGGCCTGCAGGCTCGCTCCCGGAGCGAGCGTCTGGGTCACGGTGAGCGAGTTCTGGCCGCTCGATCCGAGGAAGTTGGTCTTCACCAAGGGGGAGACCAGGATGGTGAGTCCGAGCACGACCACCGCCGCGACGATGGTCACCCACGAGTGCTTCACGGTCCACCGGATGATCGGCAGGTAGCCCGCCTGGAGGCGCGAGGGATGCTCGAGCTCGTCCACGCCCGAGGCGGTGGCCTCCTCGATGGAGAGGTGCGCAGCCTCCACGCCCTCGCCGCTCTCGTTCGTGCGCGGCTTCGGCGCGCGCAGGAACCAGTAGGCGAGCACGGGCACGATCGTCAGGGCGACGAGCAGCGACGACAGCAGCGCGATGGTCACGGTCAGCGCGAACGGGCGGAACAGCTCGCCCGTCGTATCCCCCACGAACGCGAGCGGGAGGAAGACGGCGACGGTGGTGATCGTGGATGCGGTGATCGCGCCGGCGACCTCCCGCACGGCACGCACGATGGTCACGCCGCGGTCGGCGCCGGGAACCAGCTGCCGTTTGATGTTCTCGATCACGACGATGGAGTCGTCCACCACACGACCGATGGCGATCGTGAGCGCACCGAGCGTGATGATGTTGAGCGTGTACCCGGTCCCCCACATCACCACGAAGGTGATGAGGACACTGGTCGGAATGGAGATGGCCGTCACGATCGTGGAGCGGATCGACAGCAGGAAGACCAGGATGACGACGACCGCCATCGCGAGACCGAGCATGCCCTCCTCGGTGAGCGAGTTGATCGACTGCGAGATGAACGGCGCCTGATCGAAGACCACGGTGACCGTGGCGTCACCGCCGAGCTTCTTCTCCAGATTCGGGATGAGGCCGTTGACCGCGTGCGAGACCTCGACGGTGTTCGCGGACGGGAGCTTGGTGACCGCGATGGTGAGGGCGGGCTTGCCGTCGACCCGGGACAGGGAGGTGATCGGGTCGTCCGTCTCGGCGACGGTCGCGACATAACCGATCGTGTGGGGAGTGGGAGGGGTGGCGGCGGGCGCGGCCGCAGTCTGACCGCGACCGGCAACGCCACCGTTCGCGGCGGTGCCACCTGTTCCTGCACCTGCAGCGGCACCGGTGCCCGCGCCCGCACCAGCACCAGCACCAGCACCCGCAGAACGGATGAGGGGAAGCGCGGCGATGTCCCCCACCGACGACAGCTGAGCCCCCGACTGGATGGACAGGGTGCTGCCGCTCTCGGTGATGTCGCCGCCGGGGATGAGCACGCCGTTCTGCTGGAGGGCGTCCTTGATGGCCGAGGACGACATCCCGGCCGCGGCGAGCTTCACGGGGTCCGGCGTGATCGTGATGCGACGACCGACCTCACCGATCAGCTTGGCGTCGTTGACGCCCTTCAGATCCTTGATGTCGGGAAGGACGAGTTTCGTGATGTCATTCCCGAGCGCTCGCTGATCGCTGCCGCCGGTGACCGCGAGCTGGATGACCGGGAGGTCGTCGATGCTGCCCGAGAGCACCTGCGGCTGCACGCCGGCCGGGAGGGTCGAAGAGATGCGATTGATCGCCTGATCGATCTTCTGCTCGGCCGTGGCGAGGTCCGTCCCGTAGGTGAACTTCGCGGTGATGATCGACTGGTTGGTACTGCTGACCGCGCTGGTGCTGTCGAGGTTCGGGACACCCTGGATCACCGCCTCCACGGGGGTGCTGACGTCGTGGTTGACGACCTCCGGCGACGCTCCGGGATAGCTGGTGAGCACCACGAGCTGGGGGAAGGTGATCGACGGGATGAGCTCCTGCTTGAGGTTGCCCAGCGCCAGGCCCCCGAAGATCGCGGCGACGATCGTGATGAGCGCGATCAGCGCGCGGTTCTTCATGCTCAGGACGGCGAGGAGATGCACGGGTGTTCCCCCAGGAACTCAGGTTTCAGGGCACCACATCGACGGTGGCGCAACGGAAGTATGCCAGCCGACGATGAGCGCTGGCTTCATGCCGGGGTACGACATCGCGCCCGAGTCGCCGGATGAGCCGCCGGATGATGACCCGCGCACCGCATCCACTCAGACGACGCTCGGCAGCGACCCCGCATCGAAGTAGGGCGCCGGCTCGTTCGCGGCGACCGCCCAGGCGCCGGAGAGAGCGGTGAAGGCACGCTCGTACTCCTCGGCCGTATACGTGATCGGGATGCGCACGAACCGCTCGAAGGCGCCGTCGATCCCGAAGCGGGGTCCGGCAGCGATCAGCAGGCCGTGGCTTCGAGCGGCGAGGGCCAGGGCGGAGCTGACCGGCGCGCCGAGGCCCACCCACGCGGTGAGACCGCCGTGCGCGAGCGGCACGGACCACTCCGGGAATCGCTCGCCCACCAGCCGGTGGACGGCCTCACGACCCTGTCGCAGCTGCTCGCGCCGCTCCTCCTTGATCGCGTCGAGCTGCGGCACCAGCTGCGCGACGACGAGCTGTTCGAGCACAGGGGTGCCCAGATCCGTGGCCGGTTTGGCGGCGATCAGGCGCTGGATGTGCGAGCGCGCGGCGCGGATCCATCCGATCCTCAGCCCGCCCCAGAGCATCTTGCTCGCCGAGCCGATCAGGATGACGGGAGCCCCTGTTGACGCCGCATCGGCATAGCGCGGCATCGGCAGGTACTCGCCCGGCCGGTCGATGTCGAGCTCCGCGGTGGTCTCGTCCGCGACGACGATGGCGCCGTGAGCGGCGGCGGCCGCGAGCACGCGCTCGCGCGTCTGCGGCGACATCGAGGCGCCCGTCGGATTGTGGAAGTCCGGGATGAGATACGCGAGCGACGGATTGGCGCGGCGGAACGTCTGCTCGATGGCCTCGGCATCCCATCCGTCCGGCTCGTCGCCGATTCGGTGCGGACCCTCTTCGGGCACCGTGACCGTCAGGGGCACGAGCCGCGCGCCCGCGAGACGGATCGCCTCGATGGCATGCACATACGTTGGAACCTCGATCGCCACGCGGTCCCCTCGGCTGAGGAACGTGCGCGCGATCAGGGCGATCGCCTGCTGCGCGCCGACCGTGACGAGGATCTGGTCGGGCGTGGTCGGCAGGCCGCGGTGTGTGTAGCGCGCGGCGATCGCCTCCCGCAGGTGCGGCAGGCCGACGGGATCGTAGCCTGGCTTGGAGAGGAAGCGCGGAAGCTCGTCGGCCGCCGCTCGGGCGGCCGCCGCGAGGGGGGACGCCGCAGGGAGGGACGCCTTGGTGAAGTCGAGCATCCCCTCTCCCCCGGCCGTCGGGAGGGTGAGAGCCTTTCCGGGAAGGCGCGCGATGCTGCCGGAGCCGCGGACGCTGTCGATGAACCCGCCCTCGCGCAGCTGACGGTAGGCGGAGGCGACCGTCGTCCTGCTGAGCTCCAGGCGTCCGGCCAGGTCGCGTTCGGCCGGGAGGCGTGTGCCGATCGGGATGCGGCCGTCGAGCACGAGCAGCCGGATGCGGTCGGCGAGCGCCTGGTAACCCGCACCGCCGGTCCGCCAGGTGCCGAGGAGCAGCTCCAGGGAGCGGGCGGTGAGTTGCGCATCCGTCATGCAGGCCACTTTAGGTGAATTGGCATCTTGCCGCCAGTCCAATCCAGCGATTGGATTGTGTTCATGACCGCCCGCCTCCTCACCCGCCGCCTCATCCAGCTGCTCGTCGGCCTGTTCCTCTACGGGATCGCGATCGCTCTGATGGTGCGAGCCGGCATCGGGCTGTCGCCGTGGGATGTCCTGGCCCAGGGTCTGTCGTTCAAGTCCGGCATCGAGTTCGGGTGGATCACCAACCTGGTCGGGCTCGTGGTGCTGGCTTTCTGGATCCCGCTGCGTCAGCGGCCCGGGCTCGGCACCATCCTGAACGTGCTGCTGATCGGCCCCAGCGCCCAGCTGGGTCTCGACCTGCTGCCGCAGCAGACCGAGCTGTGGGCGCAGGTGCTGTTCTTCGCGGCCGGACTCGCCCTGCTCGCCGTCGCGACCGGCCTCTACATCGGTCCGCGGATGGGGCCGGGGCCGCGCGACGGCCTGATGACGGGTCTGCACGCCCGCACCGGCCGGCCGATCTGGTTGGTGCTACCCGCCATCGTGGTGACCGCCCTGATCATGGGGGGGGTCCTGGGCGGGAACGTCGGCGTCGGGACGCTCGCGTTCGCGCTGCTGGTCGGGCCGCTGTGCAGCATCACCCTCCCGTTCTTCGCGATCCGCCTGCCGCAGGACGCTGCCACGACTACGGCAGCGCTGGAGCGCGAGCTCGAGGGAACGGCCGAGCAGTCGGCCGGCCTCGAGGACGAGCGGGATGCCGTCCGTTTCGACGTGCGCGACGGCATCCTGCTCGAGTCCGACCGGGCCGCCCGCGCGCGCGACGCCCGCGCCGACTCCCCCTTCGTCCGCGCTCCGCAGCCCGACCGCGCCGCCCCCGCTCCGGACCCTGCCGCGTCAGCCCGTCCGTCCCGGCTGGTGGCCGCCCACTGGCTGGACGACCGCCTGGCACGCCGCCCGCGTCACCCCTGACCCGCGAACCCGCGCCCCACCATCGAGTACGCAGAGACTGCACGTTTTGGCGACCAAAAGTGCAAGTCTCCGTGTACTCGATGGTGGGGCTGTCCGCGAGGGTCAGGCGAGGTGCGTCGCGGCGTAGTGGCGGAGGGCGTCCCGGACGAAGGTCGCCCCGGCGGTTCCTCCGTAGTTGGCCGCGAAGCGGTCGTCGGCGACGTACATGTCGCCGAGTCCCGTGAGGTACGCGGCAGCGGGAGCGCCGGTGCCGTAGCCCGGGGTCCCCGGGATGCCGGCCAGCCATTCGGCGTGACGGCGCGCCAGCTCCTGGGCCTCCTCCGAGTCGGGTGAGACGCCGCTCGCCGCGGCCGACTGCCAATCGGCGGCCAGCCGCTCCTGGCGGGACTGCCACTCGGCACGCTCCTCCGGGCTCTTGCTGCGCCACCACCGGTCGGAGTCCGCGTAGGCCTCCTTCCCCCAGCGCTCCTCGACCTCGTCCTTGTACTGCGTGTGATCGAATCCGTCGAACATCTGCTCGGCCACGATCTCTTCTCCTTCCTCCACCGCGTGGATCGTCGATTCGACCGACGCGATCTGCCGCGCCAGCCGTTGCCGCTCCGCGCGAAGCCACTCGAGGTGGTCGCGCAGGGCAGGCGCCGCATCCATCCGGTCGTCGAGCACCCGGCCGACGGCATCGAGGCCGAGACCGAGCTCCCTGAGCAGCAGGATGCGTTGCAGCCGCACGAGCGAGTCGCGGTCGTAGTACCGGTAGCCGTTGCCGCCGACGCGACTGGGCTTCAGCAGCCCGATCGCGTCGTAGTGGCGCAGCGTGCGGCTGGTGGTGCCGGCGATCCGTGCGATGTCCTGGATGGACCAGTCCATGTCCTCCTCCTCCCGTGCGGTGCATCACCCACGCTAGGAGTTGACGTTACGTCAAGGTCAAGCGGTCGCGCACGCACGGTCCGAGATTCGTCACGGATGTGCACTCAGACGCGCGAAAACGCGACATTCGTGACGAGTGTGCAGGCAGGTCAGCGCTTCGCTCGCGCCGGGACCTTCTTCTGCGGGGCCGTCGCGGCGGCCGGCGCGGCGGACGCCGCCGTCGGCTGCGTCGCGCCCTGCTCAACGGGCTCTGGGATCGTCGCCGCGATCGACTCCACGCTCTCCTGGGGCACGCTGCCGTTCAGCGGGACCTCGTGGATGTGGATCCGCGTGTGCGCGCGAGACGCCGGCACCAGCGGCCGGCGTGCGACAGGACGCACGGGCTCGCCGCGACGGTCCTGGCCGGGCAGCGGCCGCGACCGGCGCCCGTAGATCAGGGACGACGAGTCCAGCAGCCAGGGCACGAGGGCCACCGTCACGCCGTGGCACAGCATCAGCTGCCTGCTGATCCGCCGGGCGCGATGGTTGTGCAGGATGGCCTCCCACCAGTGTCCGACGATGTACTGCGGCAGGTACACCGTGACGACTTCGGAGCCATGCTCCTCGCGCCGGTGCTTGAGGTATTTGACCAACGGGATGCCGAAGTCGCGGTAGGGAGACTCGATGATCGTGAGGGGCACGTGGATGTTCTGCTCGATCCACTGCCGCTGCAGCTTCTGCGTCGCGTCCTCGTCGATGGAGACGTGCACCGCCTCGATCGAGTCGTGGCGCGCGGCGATCGCGTAGTCGAGCGCCTTAAGCGCCGGCTTCTGCATCTTGCCGATGAGCACGATCGCGTGGTCTCCGACGCTTCCGAAGGTGGTGACCGGGTCGACTTCGACCTCCTTCTCGACGTCCCGGTAGTACCGGTTCACCCCGAGCATCAGGAACCACAGGATCGGCATGAAGATGAACACCAGGTACGCGCCGTGCGTGAACTTGGTGATCGTCACGACGATGAAGACGACAGCGGTGAGGCACGCCCCGAACGCGTTGATGCAGAGCGAGCGGACGATGCTGGTGCGCTCGCGCCCGGTCTGGCCGCCGGAGCGCAGCAGGCTGATCCAGTGCTTCACCATGCCGGACTGCCCGAGGGTGAACGACACGAAGACGCCGATGATGTACAGCTGGATCAGCTGGGTCAGGTTCGCCTGGTAGACGACGAGCAGGACGGTGGCGGCGAGCGCCAGCACGATCATCCCGTTCGAGTAGACGAGGCGATCGCCGCGCGTGTTGAGCGCTTTGGGCGCGTACGAGTCGCGGGCGAGCACCGACCCGAGCAGTGGGAACCCGTTGAACGCCGTGTTCGCCGCCAGCAGCAGGACGACGGCGGTCGCGGCCTGCACCAGGAAGAAGAAGATCGTGTTGTTGCCGAAGGTCGCCGCGGCGATCTGCGCGATCAGGCTGCGCTGGGGCTCGGTGGCGCACTGCGCCCATCCCTGCAGGTCGCACGGATTCTCGGCGTAGTGCACCCCGCTGATCAGCGCGGTCGCGGTGAGGCCTGCGAAGAGGGTGATCGCGATGCCGCCCATGAGGCCGAGCGTCACGCGCGCGTTGCGGATCTTGGGCGTGCGGAACGCGGGAACACCGTTGGCGACGGCCTCCACACCCGTCAGGGCCGAACATCCACTCGAGAAGGCGCGGAGCAGCAGGAGCACGACCGCTGCCTGCGTCAGCGATGTGGCGTGGACCTGGTAGCCGGCCGACTCGGCGACCGGGGCGCTCCCGAACACGGTGCGGACGAGCGCCGTCAAGACCATCAGCGCGATGCTGCCGATGAAGATGTAGGTCGGGAGGGCGAAGGCTTTGGACGACTCGCGCACGCCCCGGAGGTTCACCCCGGCGAGGACGACCACGCACGCGATGGCGAGGCCGACGCGCCACGGCGCGAGGAACGGCAGCGCGGAGATCACATTGTCCACGCCGGACGCGACCGAGACGGCGACCGTCAGCACGTAATCCACGAGCAGGGCGGAGGCGACGACGAGCCCGGCCTTCTCACCCAGGTTCTTGTGCGCGACCTCGTAGTCGCCGCCACCCGACGGATACGCCTTGACCAGTTGGCGATAGCTCAGCACGACCGTGATGAGGAGCACGACGACCGCGGCTGCCACCCAGGGGGCGAAGGTCAGGAAGGCCAGGCCGCCGAGCAGCAGGATCATCAGCAGTTCCTGCGGAGCGTAGGCGACGCTCGACAGGGCGTCCGACGCGAAAATGGGTAGGGCGAGGTGCTTCGGAAGCAGCTGCCCTTCGAGTTTTTCACTCGGAAGCGGGTCGCCGATCAACCAGCGCTTCGGGGATCGCCCCTCAGTTGTCACGAGGTGCGAGCATACTCGCTGGCAATGCACTGTCAAGTTGGCGCGTCGCAGCGACCGGACCCGACTCCTCTGCAGACACTGGGTCTGCTCCGCCCCGGACCGCTCTGCCGCGGATTCGCGCGGCGGAGCGACTGGCAACGGTGTCACTGGGAGCTGGATGAGCATCTCCTGAATCCTTGCTCGACTCAGGTCGGCCGGTGGATGCGCTAGCGACGTCCCAGGGCCTCCACGATCACCCGCCGCACGCGGTCCAGTTCGCTCTTGAGAAGAGGGACCACGTCGGCGGGGAGTGCGCCGCGAGCGGCCTGGTGGCGAAGGTCGGTCCGCAGCTGCTGCCGGAACTCGGCGAGGGCGGCCTCTGCCTCGCGAGCGGCAGCGTTGCCGGCGGCCCGCGCATCCCGGCCCGCATCGCGCGCCTCCTGGCGGGGGTCGACACGGTCGCCGTTGCGCTTGGCCTCCCGCGCGGCGGATGCCAGTTCGGCGCGGAGGGAGCGCATCGCATCGTTGACGCCGGCCCGGACTTCGTCGGCGAGGCGACGCACCGAGTCGGTGACCTCCTCCTCGATCGCGTCCAGCTCGGGACGGCGCGCCTCCAGTTCCGCCCGCCCGGCATCGGTGATGGCGTACACGGTCTTGCGGCCCTCCGCCGCCTTGGTGACCAGGCCCTCCTCCTCCAGCTTGGCCAGGCGTGGGTAGATGGTGCCGGCGCTCGGGCTGTACGTGCCGCCGAAGCGCTCGGTCAGGGCCTGGATCAGCTCGTAGCCGTGCCGCGGAGCCTCGTCCAGGAGGCTCAGCAGATAGAGGCGGAGACTGCCGTGCGCGAACACGGGAGTCACGCCGACGCCTCCTGCTGGCCAGCGCCCTGAGCCGTCGCCGCGCTGCGCAGCACGGCCGCGTCGCCCGACACGGAGTTGACGTTGATCTCCACCCAGGTGCCGTCCAGGACTCCGGAGGTACCGGTGTATCCCTTCCCCATCCCGCCGACGACGGTCAGGTTGTCCAGCTGCACCCGTCCGGAGACCGTGTTGACCCGGTAGCGGGCGCCGAGGGCCTCCGGGATGCGGATGGTCGTGTCGCCGGAGACCGTGTTCACAGCGATCTCGTCGGGCGTTCCCGTCACGTCGAGCATGACGTCGCCGGAGACGCCGTCGGCCGAGAACCGGCGGATCGCGCCGGTGGCGGTCACGTCGCCCGAGACGGTGTGGGCCGAGATCCGCCCGGTGTGATCGCGGACGGACAGCTCGCCGCTCACCGAGTTGAGCTCGATGTCGCCGATGAGCCCGTCGACCACCACATCGCCGTTGACGGTGCTCAGTCGGGCATCCGTCCGCAATCCGGAGATGAGGGCCGTCGCCGAGATGACGCCGAACTTGAGCGCGACGTCGCGCGGCACCAGCACGCTCACGTCCGCGCGGGCGCTCGACCGCATCGACTTGAACACCTCGATGAAGTTGTCCCACCGCAGCTGCGGGTGGTCGATCTCGAGCCGGTCCTCATCGATGAGGATCTTGAGGTCACGTCCGCTCACCGAGTGCACCTCGATGCGCGCGCCGGGCTCATCGTGCCCGACGATGTCGATCTGTCCGCCGATGAAGCCGACCTTCAGCGCACGGACGACCTCGATGTCGATCGTCCGGCTCTCGCCCGGCTGGATCAGCCACTTCCCCTGTGCCATTGCTTGTTGCTCCTTGCTCGTCCGGCCCGTGCCGGGGCCGTCGGTGATTCGCGTTATATCGCGACTGTTGACGGACTCACGTTATATCGCGTTCGGGGGCGATGCAAGCTGTTTTGCGGCACCGGAGCGAAGTTTCAGGGTGCTGTCAGGGGGAACCCTGAGGGGCGACGCGACCGGGATGCGCACGCGGGGGGGCAGGCAGGATCAGCGGGGACCGATGAGTGGCGGGCCGTCGCGGACGACGAGGCGCGGGGCGACGAGGCGATGACGCGGATCGGACGTGTCGCTCTCGGCGTCCACACGGCCGCCATGGGCGCCGGTCAGCAGCTCGAGCACGCCGGCGGCGACCTCGTCGAGCGACTGGGCCACGCTGGAGAAACCGAGCGAGGCAGCGATGGGCGTATCGTCGTATCCCACCACCGGGATGCGGCCCCCGATCGCGGTCAGGACCCCGATGGCCAGCGAGTCGGACACGCACACCACGCCGTCGACCGGCCCCGCCTGGGCTTCGAGCCGACGGACCGCGTCGGCTCCGAACGGGACGACGTCCTCGGTCTCCACCTGCAGCAGGCGGAGTTGAGCGGGGGAGAGTCCGCTGCCGGCGCGCATCGCCTCCAGCCAGCCCGCGCGACGGTCGTCTCCCGTTCCCGAGCCGAGCGGCCAGCCTACGAAACCGATGCGCCGCGCCCCGAGCGAGAGCAGATGGTCGGTGGCGTCGCGCAGGCCGGAGCGGCCGTCGACATCCACCCAGAGATGCTCGGGGTCCGTCATATCGTCGATGCCCCACGGCCGGCCGAAGGTCACGAACGGCAGGCCGTGCTCGATCAGCCACTCGGTGCGCGGGTCGCCGTTGAAGGTCGAGGTCAGCACGAACGCGTCGACATCGGCAGCGTCCGACAGCCGCCGGAACTGCTCGATCTCGTCCTCAGGACCGGTCGCGGTGAAGAGCAGCACGCGCAGGCCCTGGCGGTCGGCGCGCTCGGTGAGGGCGTGCAGGAA
Organism: Leifsonia sp.; assembly: GCA_051962155.1. GTDB lineage: Bacteria > Actinomycetota > Actinomycetes > Actinomycetales > Microbacteriaceae > Leifsonia. The sequence goes on from JBQCCO010000317.1 coordinate 14,081, forward strand.
GCGGTCGAGGATGCTCCCCGAGATGCCGTCCTGTGTGATCGGGTCGAGGCGGATGCCGATCGTCGAGCTCTTCTGCGTCCGCAGCCGGCGGGCCGAGGCGTGCGGCCGGTAGCCGAGCGCGCGGATGGCCTCCTGCACGCGCTCCCGGGTCTCGGGGCGGACGAGTTCGGGGGCGTTGAGCACGTTGGAGACCGTCTGGCGGGACACTCCGGCGACGCCGGCGACGTCGCTGACGGTGGGTTGTGCTCCCATCGCGGCTCCCTCCTCGACGCTCGCCCGTGGCCCCGGCGCGCGGATTCGCCGCGTCGGATATGACCATACTGCCCGCTTGACACCCCGGGAACTGCGTGGCTAATGTGTCAACCATTCCTGGTTTGATCGTTCAAACTCACCATAGCAGTTGCAGATTTGATCGATCAAACGCTCCCCAGGAATGAGCACTGCCCCGTTGTCCACAACTTCCAGCACCGTTCCTGAGTGCGCTCCATCGTCGGGGCACACTCAACAGCGAAGGAGAAACACGAATGCGCAGATTCACACACCGCTGGCTCGCAGCCGGCGCTGTCGCCACCGCGGCGGGGCTCGCCCTGACCGCCTGCGGCTCCGGCTTCAGCGGCAGCAGCGGCGAATCGACGGGCAAGCTCACCTCGTCCGATAAGCCGCTGACCGTGATGATCGGCTCGTCCGGCGACGCGGAGACCGCCGCCGTGAAGTCAGCGGTGTCGGCCTGGTCCTCGAACTCGGGCACCGCGGCGAGCGTCGTCGCGGCGAGTGACCTGAACCAGCAGCTGTCGCAGGGTTTCGCATCCAAGAAGCCCGCCGATGTGTTCTACCTGTCGACCGACGCTCTGGCCGGTTACGCCTCCAACGGATCCCTGCTCGCCTACGGCGACCAGCTGGCCAACAAGAGCGACTTCTATCCGAGCCTGGTGAAGTCGTTCACGTACGGGGGCAAGTTCTACTGCGCCCCCAAAGACTTCTCCACCCTCCAGCTCATCATCAACACCGACATGTGGAAGGCTGCAGGCCTGACCGATGCGGACGTCCCGACCACCTGGGATCAGCTCGAGTCCGTCGCCAAGAAGCTCACCAGCGGCAACCGGGTCGGCCTCGGGATCTCCGGCGAGTACGCCCGCGTCGGCTCCTTCATGGTGCAAGCGGGCGGCAACCTCATGAACGATGACAGCACCAAGGCGACAGCGAACAGCGACGCCGACGTGAAGGCTCTCGACTTCGTCAAGAAGCTGCTCGACGGCGGAGAGCTGAAGTACGCGAAGGACCTCGGCGCCGGCTGGGGTGGCGAGGCGTTCGGCAAAGGCCTCGCCGCGATGACGATCGAGGGCAACTGGATCACCGGGGCACTCAAGTCGGACTTCCCGAACATCCACTACACGATCGCTGAACTGCCCAAGGGCCCGGCCGGCCAGGGCACCCTCCAGTTCACCAACTGCTGGGGCATCGCAGCCGACAGCCCGAACCAGGCCGCCGCTCTCAAGCTGGTCGAGAAGCTGACCAGCAAGGACGACCAGCTGGCGTTCTCGAAGGCGTTCGGGCCCATGCCGTCCATCAAGTCGGCCGCTTCCGAGTGGAAGTCGGCCAACCCGGACCTGGTGCCCTTCCTGAGCGCCGCCGACTACGCCAAGGGCGTCCCGACCGCGAAGGGCGCAGCCGACGTCGTCACCGACTTCAACAGCAAGCTCGAATCGCTCGCCACCGGCGATCCGAAGGCGATCCTCGACGCCACGCAGAAGAACCTCGAAGCACTGCTGAAGTAGGGACGCACCCGTCATGTCCGCAACCACGAGTCGGTCTCGTCGCACCGGTATCCGGAGCGGCGAGGCCGCCTCGGGGTGGTTGTTCACCGCCCCGGTCATCCTGCTCCTCGGCGTCTTCCTGGTCGTCCCCGTGCTGATGGCGCTCTGGGTCAGCTTCTCCGACTGGGGCGGCCGCGGCAGCCCCTTCTCGTCCGGAGTGCACTTCGTGGGCTTCAGCAACTACACGACGCTGCTCTCGGGCGGCGGGCTCGCCGAGCAGGACTTCGGCATGTCACTCAAGAACAACGCCTGGTATGTCGTCCTGGTGGTGCCGATCCAGACCGCCGTCTCGCTGGGGCTCGCGGTTCTCGTGAACCGGGCGATCCTCCGCGGGCGCGGCTTCTTCCGTACCGCCTTCTATTTCCCGTCCGTGACGAGCTCCGTCGCCATCACAGTGCTCTGGCTGTTCCTGTTCAGCACCAGCGGGGCGGTCAACACGATGCTGTCGTGGGTCGGCATCCACGGGCCCAACTGGTTCAACGACCCGACCGGCATCTTCCACGGCCTCCTCCAGGCCGTCGGTGTGACGCAGGGACCGGCGGCGTTGACTCAGAACACGGCCCTCGGCGTCTCCTGGTGGGACTGGCTGGGCGGGCCGTCGGTCGCAATGACCGCGTACATCATCATGGCCGTGTTCACCACCAGCGGGACGTTCATGCTCCTGTTCCTCGCCGCCCTGCAGAACCTCGGCGGAGATGTCACCGAGGCGGCGATGGTGGATGGGGCGAACGGCTGGCAACGATTCTGGAGGATCACGCTGCCCCAGCTCCGGCCCACCCTGTTCACCGTGCTCACGCTGGGACTGATCGGCTGCTGGCAGGTCTTCGACCAGATCTACACCGGCACGCGTGGCGCGCCGGGCAAGACGACACTGACGCCCGCCTACCTCTCCTATCAGACCTCCTTCGTCAACCAGCAGTGGGGTCAGGGGGCGGCGATCGCGTTCATCCTGTTCGTCATCATCGTCGTCTTCACCATCTTCCAGCGCTGGGTGCTGCGCGAGAGGAAGGTCTCCAAGCGCAGGATGCGGCTCTACCAGCCGGCACTCGCGGCGGCCACCGCGGCTGCCGGCACGCCGGGCAGCGTCGCGGCCGCATCCGGCGACTCCGATCGCGAAGGAGCACTCCGATGACATCCACCACCGTGACTCCCGACCGGGTCGACGCCTCCGCGGGCGGGGCCGTCGCGGCCCGGCAGCGCCCCCCCGGGAAGCCGTTCAGCGTCGCGACCCTCATCACCTACGTCATCCTCGTGGTGCTGGCCGTCGTGTACATCCTGCCGTTCCTCATCCAGGTCTCCACCTCGTTCAAGACGGATGCCGAGGCGACGGCGAACCCGGTCGCGCTCATCCCGCAGACCTTCACCACCGCCGCCTACACCAAGCTGTTCCTCTCCTCCGACTTCCCGGTCTGGTTCGCGAACTCGGCCGTCGTCACCGTCGTCGTCACCCTCGGAAGGGTCTTCTTCGACTCGCTCGCCGGCTACGCCTTGGCCCGGCTGCACTTCCGAGGCAGAAGCGTCGTGTTCGCCGCACTCGTCGCCGTGATGTCGGTGCCGATGGTCGTGCTGCTGATCCCGAAGGTCCTCGTCATCAACCAGCTGGGCATGTACGACTCCTACACCGGCATGATCCTGCCCCTGCTGACAGACGCGGCGGGCGTCTTCATCATGAAGAACTTCTTCGAGTCGATACCGGCGAGCGTGGAGGAACAGGCGCGGATCGACGGAGCCGGGACCTTCCGCGTGTTATGGTCGATCGTGCTGCCCATGGCACGACCGGCGCTCATCACGATCGTCATCCTGTCGTTCCAGGGATCGTGGAACGAGCTCGCCCACTTCATCGTCTCGACGCAGAGCCCGTCGCTGACGACACTCACCAAAGGGGTGGCGGGCCTCGCCAGCGGCCAGCTCAGCCAGGGCAGCCAGTATCCGATCAAGCTGGCGGCGGCCGCGATCATGACGATCCCCGTCGCTGTGCTGTTCTTCGTGTTCCAGCGACGGATCATGAACTCCAGCGAAGGGGCGGTGAAGGAGTGACTCCCTCCCGCACCACCGACGATCAGCACCCGGGAACTTCCTCTCCGGGACCAGACGAACACGAAGGCACGACCCTGACGATGACCCAGCTTCACCAGCCGCTCCTCCACGACAGCACCGTGGTGCTGACGGCTCCGTCACAGGCGTGGTCCGCCCCGGACGGACGCATCGACGGGCACGGGATCCACGGCTTCTACCATTCGGATCTCCGCGTGCTGGATCGGGTGCTGCTGACGGTCGGTGGGTCCGAACCGGAGCACATCGGCACCGCCGGTCCCGATGCTGCGACGGCCGTGTTCACCGCCGTCTTGCGTGGGCTCGACGACGAGACGGCCGATCCCCGCGTTCGCCTCGATCGCTCGCGCACCGTTCGAGCGGGTTCTCTGGGCGAGCGGATCGTGCTCAGGAATGCGCTCGGCCACGGGCTCCGCACCACCGTTCAGCTGGAGGTGGGAGCCGACTTCTCGCCGATGCAACAGATCAAGGCGGGACGGAGTGGGAGCGAGCATCCCGTCACGGTTTCCCTCGGAGCGGACCCGGGATCGGCGGACCTGCGCAGCGGTCCGGTCTCCGCCCGCATCGTCGCCGAAGGGAGCGACATCACCGTCTCCGGCGACCGCCTCACCCTGCGCTGGGAGGCGGACCTCGCGGCCCGGAGCGAGGTCGAGCTGGCGTGGCGCATCGACGTCGAGGATCCGACCGCGGTCGTGGCGGGCGCAGCGCCGTCGGACCGCTGGGGTGCCTTCCGCGCCACGACCGGCGACTCCCGTCTCGCCGCCTGGCTCGGCCGCGCGATCGCCGACCTGCAGGCTCTGCGCATGACGACCGTCGAGCATCCGGACGATGTCTTCCTCGCCGCAGGCGCCCCGTGGTTCTTCACCCTCTTCGGCCGCGACTCGCTGTGGGCCGCGCGGATGCTGCTGCCGCTCGGTCACGAGCTCGCCGCATCCACTCTCCGGGTGCTCGCCGCCTACCAGGGCGTGCGCGAGGTGCCGGAGACGGCCGAGCAGCCGGGCAAGATCATGCACGAGCTGCGGCCGGGCACCCTGAGCATCCCCGGCGAGGACGTGGTCCTTCCTCCCCTCTATTACGGCACCGTGGACGCGACCGCTCTCTGGGTGTGCCTGCTCCACGACGCCTGGCGCTGGGGCATGCCCGCCGACGACGTCGAACCGCTGCTCCCGCACCTGGAGGCGGCCCTCGCGTGGATGCGCGACTACGGCGACAGCGATGGCGATGGCTTCCTCGAGTACATCGACACGACAGGGCACGGCCTGGCGAACCAGGGCTGGAAGGATTCCGGCGACTCGATCCAGTGGCGCGACGGCACTCTCGCCGTCGGCCCGATCGCACTTTGCGAGGTGCAGGGATACGCGTACGAGGCGGCCGTCGGCGGAGCCGCGCTGCTCGAGGCGTTCGGCCGCCCGGGCGCGGAGGACTGGCGCGCCTGGGCCGCCGGCCTCAAGGAGCGCTTCGCCGCATCCTTCTGGATCGACGACCCCGCCGGCGCGTACCCGGCGGTCGCGCTCGACGCCGCGAAGCGGAAGGTGGACACGGTGACGAGCAACATCGGGCATCTGCTCGGGACGGGCATCCTCGACCCAGAGCAGTCCGCCTTCGTCGCCCGGCGCCTGGTCTCACCGGAGTTGGCTTCCGGCTACGGGCTGCGGACCATGTCCCAGGACTCCGCCGGCTACTGGCCGCTCAGCTACCACGGCGGAAGTGTCTGGGCGCATGACACCGCGATCGTGATCGGTGGGCTGGCGCGGGAGGGGTTCCGGGAGGAAGCCGAGCGACTGACAGAGGGATTGCTCGCCGCGGCAGAGGGTTTCGGCTACCGGATGCCGGAACTGCACGCCGGCGACAGTGCCGACGAGACCAGCGCACCCGTTCCGTACCCGGCGGCCTGCCGACCGCAGGCGTGGTCTGCAGCCGCCGCCGTGGCCGTGCTCAGCGCCCGGCTCGGACTGCAGGCCGACGCGCCCGCCGGCCGCTTCGTCGTCGACCCGGAGCCGTCGGCCGGCACGATGCGCATCCGGGGACTCCGCTTCGCGGGCGAGGCGCGTGACGTGACCGCCTGATCGGACGCGACCGCATGATCCGACGGTCCCGACGCCGACCGAAGCTCGAACGCGCTCCCGCGCCTCCCGACGCTACAGCTGCGCCATGATCTGGCGGGCGATGATGCGCCCGGCCCTGTTGGCTCCGATGGTCGACGCCTGCGGCCCATACCCGGCGAGGAATATGCGCGAGTCCTGCCAGGATGCGCCGGACGCCACCGTGAGTCCGCCGGTCTTCTCGCGCAGCCGGAGGGGCGACAAGTGCCGCAGCTCCGGGCGGAACCCGGTCGCCCAGACGATCGCGTCGGCGCGGGTGAACGAGCCGTCCGGCCACCGGACGCCGTGCTCCTCGATCTGCGTGAACATGGGCCGTTCTGTCAGCACACCGCGCTCGATGCCGGCCGCGATCCGGCGAGTGCGCGGGACGCCCGTCCCGCTGACGATGGACGGGAGCGCCTCACCGGCGCGGGCAGCGGCATCCTGCATGGTTACCGCCGCCACGCCGCCTTCGATGGTGAGTTCTGATTCGTCGCGGAAGTCGACCGGGCGCCGCGTCGCCCAGGTGAGCGACTCCGCGACGCCCTCCAGCTCGAGCAGGAACCCGATCGCGCTGGTGCCCCCGCCCACGACGACGACCGACTGCCCCGCGAAGTCCTGCGCGGCGACGTATCCGGAGGTGTGGACATGACGGCCGGCGAAGTCGTTCATGCCCGGGTAGTACGGGATGAACGGGGCGCCCCACGTGCCCGAAGCGTTCACGACGAGGCGGGTGGCCGTCTCGCCGGCGCTGTGCTCCACGATGAGGTCGGCACCGCGATCGTAGACGCTCCGCACCGAGACCGGACGTTGCACCTCGAGACCGAAGTGCTCCTCGTACCGGCGGTAGTACCCCGCGACGATGTCACGCGCCGGAAGCGACCGGTCGGCGGTCTCGAAGCTCAGCCCGAGCTCGCCCATGCCGGGCAGGTCATTCACGTGATGGGCACTGCCGAGCTTCAGCGCATCCCAGCGGTGCTGCCAGGCGCCGCCGGTGCGCGGACCGCGGTCGTACACGACGAAATCGACGCCGGGCGTGAGCTGGAAACGACGCAGATAGTAGGCCACCGCGAGACCTGCCTGACCCGCGCCGATGACCACCACCTGGGTCTCGGTCCTGGTCGTGCTCACGCGCTCATCCCATCACTTCTCGCTGTGCGCGAACTCGGGGTCCCACGAGGCTCGCATGCTAAACTCCATCGTAGTTTTCACTGTTTCTATTCGATCCCCGGGGAGCCTCTCGCCCGGGCTGGGACCAAAAGGGGGTCACGCATGGGGCGCGGCCGTCAAAAGGCGAAGCACACCAAGATCGCTCGCGAGTTGAAGTCGTTCAGCCCAGAGGTGAACTACGACGCGCTGGAGCGGGAGCTGACCGGACATTCCCACAGCGACGACGAGTACGCCAAGTGGGCCGACTACGAGCCCAAGGGTGCCAGCACGTACGAATACGAGGACGAGGACGAGGAGACCGGGACGCCGAAGCGCGCCTGATTTCGCACCGTCACAGCCAGCCCTGCCTCGTCGCGATGGACACCGCCTCCGACCGGTTGCGTGCGCCGGTCTTCCCGATCGCGCTGGAGAGGTGATTGCGGACGGTTCCCTCGCTGAGGTGCAGCCGACGTGCGATGTCCGCGATCGTCCCACCGTCGCCCGCGACCTCCAGGACCTCCGCTTCGCGCACCGTGAGCGGTGACGCCCCGGAGGCGAGCGACTCCGCCGCCAGCGCCGGGTCCACCACCCGCAGGCCGGACGCGACCCGGCGCACCGCATCGGCCAGCTGGCCCGACGGGGTGTCCTTGACGACGAAGCCGGACGCACCCGCCTCCATCGCACGCCGCAGGTAACCGGGTCGCCCGAAGGTGGTCACGATCAGCGACCGGCACGACGGCAGCGCCAGACGCAGGGCCGCCGCCGCCTGGATGCCGTCGAGACCCGGCATCTCCACGTCCAGCAGCGCCACATCCGCCGCCTCGGCCCGCGCAGCCGCGACCACCTCGTCGCCGCGTCCCACCTGGGCCACGACCTCGAGGTCCGGCTCGAGGTCGAGCAGCGCCGCCACGGCACCGCGGACCAGCGCCTGATCGTCGGCGAGCAGCAGGCGGATCGGCGCGCTCACGCCGTCCTCCGCACGCTGAGCAGCGTCCCACCACGCGGACCGGGGACGACGGCGAGCTGTGCGCCCGCCTTCGAGGCCCGGGCGGTGAGGCCGGCGAGCCCCGAGCCGGCGGTCCGCACCGCGCGCGGCGACGCGGCGCCCACGGGAGCCGGCACCGCCTCGGTGCCCGCGAGCGGTCCGCGGCCGTCGTCCTCGATCTCGAGGCGGTCCGGTCCGACTCTCACCCAGCAGTTGCGGGAGCGGGAGTGCCGGATCACGTTCGTGACGCCCTCCCGCAGCACCCAGCCGAACAGCTCCCGCAGGTCCGGCTCCACGTCCTCCCCGTTGCGGGGCAGATGCGCCTGGATGTCCGCCGCCGCCAGGCTCGCCTGTGCGGCAGCGAGCTCGGTCGAGAGACTCATCTCGCGGTATCCGGCCACCGCCGCACGCAGGTCGGCGAGGGCGGACCGGCTCAGTCGCTCGATGTCCGCGATCTCCTCCGCTGCTCGGGCGGGATCCATGGGGACCAGTCGCTGCGCGAGCTCGGACTTCACGGTGACCACGGTGAGCGAGTGCCCCAGCACGTCGTGCATGTCCCGCGAGAAGCGGGCGCGCTCCTCCACGACAGCCAGCCGCGCGATCTCGCCCTGCGCGTTCCTCAGCCGCCTCAGGGCGTCGATCTGCCGGGCGAACGCGGCCATCATGACGCCCATCGAGAGGGTCACGAGGGCGATGTACCAGCTGTCCGCGAACGTGCCGGCCACCGCGAAGACGACGAGCTGGATCAGGGCGAGGAGCCCGATGATCGCGAACGTCAGCGACGTGCGCGACACCACCATTCCGGCGACACAGGCGACATACACCCAGGTCCAGGAGGCGACCGGCCCGAGGAGGGGGAAGAGCGGCAGTGTCAGGAGGAAGTAGCCTCCCAGCCCGAGCAGGCGGGTCCGCTCCTCCGCCCACCAGAGCACCGGCGCCAGGACGAGGAACCCGACGTAGATCACTGCGAGCAGCGCGGTGGCGAGAAGCCGATGGAGGAGGGACCAGGGCGAAGACCACACCGCCACCAGCACGGAGATCTGGTAGAGCAGTCCGATGGTCGCACCCGGGTACCAGCGGAAGGCCGACGGGTGCGTGAGCCGTTCGCGCCATCCGATCGGGCGGACGCCCGCCAGCTCGTTCGAGAACACGTTGCTACCTTAGGTCAGCAGGTCCAGCGCCGCGGCGCCCGCGCATCAACCCCGGGCCGCGTCGCGGCGGTAGCGCCAGACGACGAGCGCCGCCAGCGCGACCGTCCACAGGGCGAGCACGATCGCCGGCGTGAGCGCGTCGCCGCTCTGCAGGGCGCCGAGCTGGCCCACCCGGTTGAGCCAGTAGGACGGCACGGCCTTGGCGACGTCGGCGACCCAGGCGGGAAAGATCTGCAGCGGGATCCACAGGCCGCCGAGGATGGCCATCCCCATGAACACGACCATGAACAGCGGCTGCGCGAACTCCGGCTTCGCGAACTGCCCGATCACGATGCCGAGCAGCGCGAACGGGATGACGCCGCACCAGACGGCGAGACCCGCGAGCACCCAGCTGCCCGCCGCGAGGTCGGGATGGAACAGCACGAGCGAGGCGACGATGATGATGAGGATGCTGAACAGGGCCAGGGCGAGGGCGGCCACGACCTTCGAGACGAGGTAGCCCGTGCCGCTGAGCGGCGTGATGCGCAGCTGACGATTCCAGCCGATCGAGCGCTCGGTGACGATCTGGAACGCCTGCGACAGTGCGGCCATCATCCCGCCGTATGCGGCCACCTGGATGGTGGTGACCACGACCCACGGAAGGTGTGTGGACGCATCCACTTGTCCGGAGCCTCCGTAACTGCCACCGAAGGCGATTAGCATGATCAGGGGCACGGCGACGGTGAACACGATGGCGCGGGCGTTCTTCAGTTGACGGAGGGAGTCCCGCCCCAGGTACGCGATGGTCATGAGAGGGCTCCTTCGGTGGCACGTGTCTCGGTGAGGGCGAGGAACGCCTCGTCCATGGTGTGCGCTGTCACTTCGATGTCGTGGATGTCGTGGATGTCGTGCTCGGCGAGGAGGGCGCGCAGCGTGGCGTCGGAGTCGTCGCTCACGAGCGTCACCCGGTCTCCGCGCCGGTCGGCCGCACGGACGCCCGGGAGGGTGGCGAGAGCGGCCTGGCTCTCGGGCGTCGCCGCGAACCGGGCGGTGGCGCGGATGCGGCGGCCGGAGACGACGGCCTTCACCTCGGAGGGCGTCCCGTCGGCGACGATCCGCCCGCGCGCCATCATGACGATGCGGTCCGCGTGCTCGTCCGCCTCGTCCAGGTAGTGGGTGGCGAAGACGACGGTGCGGCCGGCCTCCGTGAACTCGCGCATGGAGCGCCAGAAGGTGCGCCGCGCCTCCACATCCATCGCGGCGGTGGGCTCGTCGAGGAAGAGGAGGTCGGGGTCGGAGACGACGGCCACGGCGAACCGGGCGCGCTGCAGCTGGCCGCCGGAGAGCTTGGAGACCCGCTGCCGCGCGATCTCCGTGCAGCGGGCGCGCTCGAGCGCCTCCGTCACGGTCAGCGGGTTCCGGTGGGCTGCGGCGACGAGGGCGACGGACTCCGCGACGGTGAGCGTCGGGAGCAGCGCGCCGCCCTGCAGCATCGCCCCCACCCGGCCCTCACGGATAGCGACACGTGGCGCGGCGCCGAAGAGGTCCGCGGTTCCGGCCGTGGGCCGGGCGAGGCCCAGCGCGAGGTCGATGGTGGTCGATTTGCCGGCTCCGTTCGGGCCGAGAAGGGCGACGACTTCGCCCGGGCTGATGCTGAGGTCGACGCCGTCGACGGCGGTGAGCGCGCCGAAGCGCTTGCGCAGGCCGGTGAGGCGGATGGCGGGTTCATTCACGCCTCTCAGCGTGCCCGACCCCCGCACCGCATCCCCAGTGCGCCTGTCAGCATCCGCCCATGACGTTTGTCACGCGTAGGCGCCGGTGAGGCGGACGGCGCCGCCGTCGACGCCCTTGGCGCCCTGCTCGAAGCCGGTCAGGTCTCGGGGCGCTGTCGAGACGGTTCCGGCGCGCCACGTGGGGATGCCGTCGCCCGTGATCGCGGCGGCCACTGCGTCCGCCGCCTCGGGCGACACGACAGCGAACATCCCGATGCCGAGGTTCCAGGTGCCCTCCGTCGACTCCAGCGAGCTTCCCGCGAGGTCGCTCAGGATGCGGAACACCGGCGTCGGCGACCAGGTCGACCGCTCGACCTCGACCCAGGAGCCGACGGGGAGGACGCGGGCCAGGTTCGCGGCGATCCCGCCACCCGTGACATGGCTGAGCGAGTGGATGGCGCCGCCGAGCGACGCATCCTGGAGCACGCGCAGCAGCGGTGCCGTGTAGAGCCGGGTCGGCTCGAGCAGGGCCTCCCCGACCACGCCGCCCAACTCGGCCGAGCGGTCGGTGAAGCCGACCCCGCGCGCCGCGAGGATGTGGCGCACCAGCGAGAAGCCGTTGGAGTGCAGGCCCGACGACGCGAGGGCGAGCACCACATCCCCGTCTCGGACGCGGCCCGCACCGAGCACGGCATCCGCTTCGACCGCTCCGACCGCAGCGCCGGCGACGTCGTAGTCGTCGGGTCCGAGGAGGCCGGGGTGCTCCGCCGTCTCGCCACCGACGAGCGCCGTGCCGGTCTGGGCGCAGGCGCGGGCGATTCCCTCGACGATCGCGGCGATGCGCTCGGGGACGACCCGGCCGCACGCGATGTAGTCGGTCATGAACAGCGGCCGGGCGCCCACCACGACGATGTCGTCGACGACCATCCCGACCAGGTCCTGACCGATCGTGTCGTGCTTGTCGAGCGCCTGGGCGATGGCGACCTTGGTGCCGACGCCGTCGGTGGAGGTCGCGAGCAGCGGATGGCGGAAGTCCTTCAGGACCGACACGTCGAACAGGCCGGCGAAGCCGCCGACGCCGCCCAGCACCTCGGGACCGTGCGTGCGTCCGACGGCCGCCTTCATGAGTTCGACGGCCCGGTCCCCGGCCGCGGTGTCGACGCCGGCTGCGGCGTAGGAGGCGGACGAGGAGGCGCTGGAGTCGGTCACCGCTCCATCGTATCGGGGCCGGTCACTCCTGTCGGGCGGGGTCGCCGTAGGAGAGGAGCGGCTCGAACTCGGAGTCCGGGCCGGGCTCGCATCCGTCGGAGGTGGGGCCGGAGCCGTCGTCCGTGGCCGCGAGATCGGGCCGCTCCAGGAGGTTCTTACCCAGGTGGTGCGCGTCCGGCAGCTCGATCGGGTAGACGCCCGTGAAGCACGCCGTGCACAGGCGCTCGCGCGGCTGCTCCGTGGCGGCGATCATGCCGTCCTCGGAGAGGTAGCCGAGGCTGTCGGCACCGATGGACTGGCGCACCTCTTCGACCCCCAGCCCGGTCGCGATGAGTTCGGCGCGGGAGGCGAAGTCGATGCCGTAGAAGCACGGCCAGGTGATCGGCGGGCTGGAGATGCGCACGTGCACCTCGGCGGCACCGGCCTCGCGCAGCATGGACACCAGGGCGCGCTGCGTGTTCCCGCGGACGATCGAGTCGTCCACGACGATCAGGCGCTTGCCCTTGATGACCTCCTTCAGCGGGTTGAGCTTCAGCTTGATGCCCCGCTGGCGGATGGTCTGCGACGGCTGGATGAACGTCCGGCCCACGTAGGAGTTCTTCACCAGGCCCTGCCCGAACGGGATGCCGGACGCCTGGGCGTAGCCGATGGCGGCCGGTGTGCCGGACTCGGGCGTCGGGATGACGAGGTCGGCATCCACCTCGTGCTCGCGTGCCAGCCGGCGTCCCATCTCGACGCGTGCCTCGTAGACGCCCCTACCGGCGATCGTGGTGTCCGGACGCGCCAGGTACACATACTCGAAGACGCAACCGGCGCGCTTCTCCTCCGCGAAGCGCTGGCTGCGGAGACCGTTCTCGTCGATGGCGATGAGCTCGCCCGGCTCGACCTCGCGCACGAAGCTCGCGCCCACGATGTCCAGGGCCGCTGTCTCGGAGGCGACCACCCAGCCGCGCTCCAGGCGGCCGAGGACGAGCGGACGGACGCCCTGCGGGTCGCGCGCGGCGTACAGGGTGTGCTCGTCCATGAAGACCAGGCAGTAGGCTCCGCGCAGTCGCGGGAGCACCTCCAGTGCCGTCGCCTCGAGGGTGTGGTCGAGGTCGCCCCGGAGCAGCGCGGTCACGACCGCGGTGTCGGTCGTGTTCCCGCGGGAGAGCTCGCCGTCGTGCTCGGGGTAGCGCTCGTGGACGAGCTGCATCAGCTCGGCCGTGTTCGTCAGGTTGCCGTTGTGGCCGAGGGCGACGGTGCCGCTCGCCGTGGAGCCGAGGGTGGGCTGCGCGTTCTGCCAGCTGGATGCGCCGGTCGTCGAGTAGCGCGTGTGCCCGACCGCGATGTGGCCGGGCAGCGAGTTCAGGGCGTTCTCGTTGAAGACCTGGGAGACGAGCCCCATGTCTTTGTAGATGAGGATCTTGTCGCCGTCGCTGGTCGCGATGCCGGCCGACTCCTGCCCGCGGTGCTGCAGCGCGTACAGACCGAAGTAGCTGAGCTTGGCGACCTCCTCTCCGGGGGCCCAGACGCCGAAGACTCCGCAGGCATCCTGCGGCCCCTTCTCTCCGGGAAGCAGATCGTGACTGAGAAGACCGTCGCCTGCGGCCACAGCGGACCCCTTTCAGGATGTCGGGATGTTCAGCTCTCGGTGCTGCCCGGGTTGTTCGAAGTGCTCTGACTGCTCTGGTCGCCGGGCTCCGGCTGCGAACCCTCTCGCCGCGCAGGCGGCGAACCGGGCTCGGGGACGCGCACGTCGATTCTATCCGCCTGGACGGTGCGCGCTCGACGGGCGGTCGCACGGTCGAGCACCAGCGCCACCACGGCGCCGAGGGCGACGCCGATGGTCGCGCAGATGGCGAGCAGGAAGCCGAAGACGCTTCCCCGGTCGTAGGTCGGGTTCTCCGGGAAGGAGTAGGTGAGGATGAGCGCGACGATGGCGAACAGAACGGCGCCGGCGATCATGAACCGGAAGTACCGCGGCGAGCGCCGCACCCGCACCTGCGCGGAGGTGACGGTCTCCTCGGCTGCCTGTTCCGCGGCTGCCGGCTCCGCGGCTGCCGGCTCCTCGGCTGCCGGTTCCTCATCGGAGGGCGGCTGCTCGGGGGTGTCGGTCATGCGTCCCATTCTCCCAGATCGAAACTGAGCGGGCGTCGGGCGTCATGCAGCCCGATCGACGTCGTCTGAAGAGGTATGAGCCCTCCTCTCCGCGCGAGCCGCGCATCCCGAACATCCGTCGTCCTCGTCCCGATCGGGGCGGCAGCGTTCGGGTTGCTGATGGTGACGGCCGCCGTGGTGGCCGTGCTCTTCGGCGTGCAGCCGTGAGCGCCGCGACCCGGTAGCGCAAACCCGTAGCGCAGGCTCAGTAGCGCAACGGGACGAGTCCCTCCAGGGAGGCCCGCTGGCCGGAGGCGTGGATGCTGCCCGAGGCGACGCCCTCCTCCCAGGTCATCCCGCCGGAGGCCAGCGACAGCCAGGTGGCGGCGTCGGTCTCGATCACGTTCGGCGGCGTCCCCCGGGTGTGCCGCGGTCCGGGGATGCACTGCACGGCCCCGAACGGCGGCACGCGCACCTCGACGGTGTTGCCGGGCGCCCGCTCCGCGAGCAGTTGGAGCAGGTACCGAACGGCCGTCGCGGTCGTCTCCCGGTCGGCTCCCCCCGCGACCGCCGCGCGCGTCGCGGGGCCGCCCACCTCGTCCGGGATCTTCGCTCTGGCCATGCGTCCCATCCTGCCACCGGGTCATCCAGGGGCGCCCTGCGGCCGAAGCCGCGCATCCCCTCCCTCTAGCATGGTGGCGTGAAGATTCTCGTCCTCGGTTCCGGTGCCCGTGAGCACGCCATCATCACCGCGCTGCTCGCCGAGGAGGCCGGCCACGACATCGTCGCCGCGCCCGGCAACGCCGGCATAGCCCAGGAGGTGCGGGTGGATGCGACCCTCGATCCGCTCGACGGCGTCGCCGTAACCGAGTACGCGATCGAGAACGGCATCGAGCTGGTCGTGATCGGACCGGAAGCGCCGCTCGTCGCCGGCGTCGCCGATCCGCTGCGCACGCGCGGCATCCCGGTGTTCGGGCCGGGCAAGGCCGCCGCCCAGCTGGAGGGATCGAAGGCCTTCGCGAAGCGCATCATGGATGCGGCCGGCGTCCCGACCGGGCGGGCCGTTCGCGCCGAGACGCTCTCCGAGGCGGAGGAGGCGCTCGACGACTTCGGAGCGCCGTACGTCGTGAAGGCGGACGGTCTCGCGGCCGGCAAAGGCGTGCTGGTCACGGAGGACCGGGGCGCGGCGGTCGAGCACGCCACCCACTGGCTGCGGCACGGCGGGGTGCTGGTCGAGGAGTTCCTCGACGGGCAGGAGGTGTCGCTGTTCCTCTTCAGCGACGGCCACGACGTGCTCCCGTTGTCCCCGGCGCAGGACTACAAGCGCCTCCTCGACGGGGATGCCGGACCCAACACCGGCGGAATGGGCGCCTACTCGCCGCTGCCGTGGCTGCCGGACGGCTTCGTCGACGAGGTCATCGAGACGATCGCCCTCCCGACGGTGCGCACGATGGCCCGCGAGCAGACGCCGTTCATCGGGCTGCTCTACTGCGGGCTGATCCTGACCGAGCGCGGCATCCGCGTGATCGAGTTCAACGCCCGCTTCGGCGACCCGGAGACGCAGGTCGTGCTCCCCCGCCTCGTCACGCCGCTGTCCACGCTGCTGTTCGCGGCGTCGACGGGCGGGCTCGGGCGGCTGCCCCGTCCCGAGTTCGCGCTGGACACCGCGGTGACCGTCGTCCTGGCGAGCGAGGGCTATCCCGAAGCTCCGCAGACCGGCCGGCCGATCACGGGCCTCGAGGAGGCCGCCGCCGTACCGGAGGTGACCATCGCGCACGCCGCGACCGCGCGCGACGAGGCGACCGGCGCCCTCCTGGCGACCGGCGGACGCGTCCTCTCGGTGGTCGCTCGCGCCACCGGCTTCGCCGAGGCGCGCTCACGCGCCTACGAAGCCCTCGGCCACATCCACCTCGAGGGCGCCCACTACCGCACAGACATCGCCGCCCGGGTCTCCTAGCCGCGTTCCGAGACCCTTTCCGGGGCCTCTTTCGAGGGCGACCGTTCCGCGATCAGCGCAGGAGCCGGGCGAGGAAGGGGTTGCGGAAGCGCGCGTCGGGGTCGAAGCGCGCGGCGAGAGCGGCGAAGTCGGCGAGGCGCGGGTAGAGCGAGGGGACGACGCCCTCGCGATCGAGGTACAGCTTGCCCCAGTGCGGACGTGCGCCGAGCGGCAGGAGCGCGGCCTCGACCTGCGGGAGCACCGCCTCCACGCCGGCCTGGTCGCGCACCCAGGTGAAGTGGAGGCCGACGACGTCGGTCCCGTACGAGCTCGACAGCCAGAGGTCGTCGGCTGCGACCGTGCGGATCTCGGTGATCTGCAGCAGGGGGGCGACCAGCGGCGCGAGCGCACGAACCGCCTCGATCGCCTCCACGGCCCGGGCCCTCGGCACCAGGTACTCGGACTGGATCTCCTCGCCGTTGGAGGGCGTGAACTCGAACCGGAAGTGCGCGAGCCGCTCACTCCACGGCCCGGCCACACCCAGCTGCTCCGTGGTGTTCCGCACATCCATCGTCGGGATCATGTGCCGAGGCTCGGTCAGAGCCGGCGCGCCGAAGAAGTCGCCCTCGATCGCGGATTCCGCACCGTCGAGCTCCTTGAGCCAGGCGAGGGACACCGACGGCTCGTCCCAGGTCGTGAAGAGGCTCACGCTGTACGCGGCGGATGTGAGCTCGTCGAACCGGCCGAGCACCGCATCCCACGGCACTCCGCCGAACAAGCGCTGACGCGCGTCGAACGTCGGCCGGATGTCGAGGGTCACCTCGGTCACCACGCCGAGCGCGCCGAGCCCCACGACGGCACCGTCGAATCCCTCGTCGCCGCGGCGCAGGTCCACGAGCTCGCCGGAACCGTTCAGGATGCGCAGCCCGGCGACCGCCGTGGCCAGGTTGCCATTGCGATCACCCGAGCCGTGGGTGGCCGTGGCGATCGCACCGGCGACCGAGATGTGCGGGAGGGACGCGAGGTTGTGCAGCGCCCATCCCGCCTCCTGAAGCTCGCGGGCGAGGTCTCCGTAGCGGACGCCTCCTCCGACCGTGACCGTGCGCGACGCCTCGTCGATCCGCACGGTGTCGGGCAGTCCGGCGGTACTCACGAGCAGCCCCGACGTGTCCGCCAGATCGTTGAACGAGTGCCTGCTGCCCAGCGCCCGGACGGCCGGCGCGCCGACGATCAGCTCCCGCAGCTCCTCGACCGTTTCCGGGCGCGCGATGCGCTCCGCTCGGTACTCGTAGTTGCCTGCCCAGTTCATCTCGGCCATCGCGGTCCTCCTCGATCCGTCTCGCCCGGCGGTGCTCCGCTCCGGTCGACTCTCCATTCTAGGAATGTGACCGTGAACATTCGTTTGAGTCCGTTTATGCGGAAATACTGCGTAGCCTCGATGGCGACCCGCGCAGTATGGTGCCCGTGACGATCGGATGCGACCGCCGGGAAGGGGCCGTGATGGCCGAATTCGAATACGGTCCGGCAGAGTTCCTGGTCGCCCGGTTCGACGGCGACCGACCGTCGGAGGGCGTGGTCCGGGCGATCGCCGAGCTGCTGGATACGGGGACGATCCGGCTGCTCGACTTGGTGATCGTCCGGCGCCACGACGATGGGCGCGTCGAGATCATCGAGCCGGAAGAGCTGGGCGACGACCTCGGCCTCGCCGACCTTCCGGTCGAGGCTTCGGGTCTCGCCGCCGAGGAGGATGCGAAGCAGATCGCCGAGCTCCTGGAGCCCGGCTCGACCGGGGCCATCCTCGTCCTCGAACATCTCTGGGCGAGACAGTTGTCGAGCCGCTTCTTCGAGTCGGGCGGCGTGGTGCTGCTGAGCGAGCGCATCCCGGCTCCGGTCGTGAACGCGGTGGCGGCGGACGCGTACGACGAGCTCGACACCGCCGAGAGCTGAGGAGGACGATCATGTCACCGATACGGCGGGGCGGACGACCCGGGCTGATCGGGATGGCCGCGCGCACAGCGGTCGTCGCCGGCACGGCCACCGCGGTGTCCGGGAACGTGCAGCGCCGCCAGAACGAGCAGGCGCAGGCGGCAGCGCAGCAACAGGCCGCAGCACAGCAACAGGCGGCGGCGCAGCAAGCCGCAGCGGAGCAAGCGGCGGCGGCGCAGCAGCAAGCCGCACAGCAGGCGGCGGCTCCTCCGCCACCCGCGGCATCCGCCGGGAACGACCTCACCGCGCAGCTCCAGCAGCTCGCCACCCTGCACGCCCAGGGCGTGCTCACCGAGGCCGAGTTCACGGCGGCCAAGACACGACTGCTCGGGTAGCCGCCGGCACGCCTCCCCCTACGATGGACGGGTGAGCGAACTTCCGGGATGGGTCCACGTGTATTCGGGGAAGGTGCGGGACCTCTTCGTCCCGGCCGGCGCGAGCGGTCTCGCCGACACGGACAGCGTGCTCGTCGTCGCCAGCGACCGTGTGAGCGCCTTCGATCACGTGCTCGAGCCGGGCATCCCAGGGAAGGGCGAGCTGCTCACGACCCTGAGCCTGTGGTGGTTCGACCGACTGGACGATGTGCCGAACCACCTCATCCCGGACCACGTCCTCGTCGGCGAGCGTGTCGTGGAGCGGATCCCCGAGCAGGTCTCCGGACAGTCGATGCTGGTGAAACCGCTCGACATGTTCCCCATCGAATGCGTCGTGCGCGGCTATCTGACCGGCAGTGGATGGGCGGAGTACCGGGAGTCGCAGAGCGTCTGCGGCATCCCACTTCCGTCGGGCCTCGGGAACGGCGACCGGCTGCCGGAGCCGATCTACACCCCGGCCTGGAAGGCTCCGCTCGGCCAGCACGACGAGAACATCAGCTTCGAGCGCACCGTCGAGCTGGTCGGCCGCGACGTGGCGGAGGAGCTGCGGCGGCTGTCGCTGCACATCTATCGGCGCGGCGCCTCCATCGCGGAGGCTCGCGGGGTCATCATCGCCGACACGAAGTTCGAGTTCGGCGCCGACCGGGTCACGGGCGAGATCACGCTCGCCGACGAGGTGCTGACCAGCGACTCGAGCCGGTACTGGGACGCCGCAGCGTACGCGACGGGCGAGACCCCCGAGGAGCGGATGGCCAGCTTCGACAAGCAGATCGTGCGCGACTGGCTGGCCGCGAACTGGGACAGGACGGGCACGCCGCCCGCGCTGCCGACGGACATCGTGGCGCGGACGGCCGCCCGGTACCGCGAGCTGCTGGAGCGCCTCACCGGGGAGTGAGGCCGGGAAGTGGGCCGGAATTAGGCCCGGCGGTGGGCCGATCGAGACCTGACCGGTGAAATAACGGCGACGCCGCGGCGGTTGTTGGTGGTATGCCCGAACTCCTCCCCGCCGACTCCACCATGGGCGCGGTCACCCTGCGCGTCGCCGACCTCGACCGGATGACGGCCTACTACCGCGACGCCGTCACCTTGCGGGTGCTCGCAGCCGAGGGCGGCCGGGTCATCCTCGGGCGCGGCACCACGCCGGCGGTCGTGCTGGAGTACGCGCCGGAGCTGAAGCACGCGGGTCCGGGCGAGGCGGGCCTGTTCCACACGGCGATCCTCTTCGACACCCAGGAGGCGCTGGCCGCCGCCGTCCACTCCGTCGCTCGCCGTGCGCCCGGCACGTTCACCGGGAGTGCGGACCACCTCGTCAGCACGGCCTTCTACTTCACCGATCCGGAGGGCAACGGTGTGGAGCTGTACTGGGACCGCGACCGCAGCCTCTGGAGCTGGACCCACGGGCAGGTCGAGATGGCGACGCTGGTCCTCGACCCCAACGCCTTCCTCTCCGAGCACCTGACCGAGCGCGGTGCCGCCCTCGCCGAGCCCGGGACCGGCGAGCTCCCGGTATTCGGCGACGCAGCCGTCGGCCATGTGCACCTGTCGGTGGGCGACGTGGAGACGGCGCGCGCGTTCTACGTGGATCGCCTCGGCTTCGAAGCGACGGCCGCGCTCGGCGGTTCTGCGCTGTTCGTCAGCGCCGGGGGATACCACCACCACATGGCGATGAACACGTGGAACAGCCGAGGGGCCGGCCGCCGGCGGCTCGCGCTCGGCCTCGGTCAGGTCGAGATCCGGGTCCCCTCGGCCGACGACCTCGGTGCGTTGGGCGAGCGGATGCGGCATTTCGGCGTGCAGACTGAGGACGACGGGCGCGCGCTGGCCTTCGAGGACCCCTGGGCGAACGCGGTGCGGGTCGTCGCCTGACCTCGTCGGCGCGGATCGCGGCAGTGTCGGAGGTCGCTGGCAGGCTGATCGGACATCCTTCCACTGCCGCTCCAGGAGGCACCATGCAGTTCGCATCCATCCGCATCGTCACCGCAGACGTCGATCGTCTCGCTCGCTTCTACGAGGAGCTCACCGGCGTCCCCGCTGTGCGACCCGCTCCGGTGTTCGCGCAGTTCGAGGTGGGCGGAGGGACCCTGGCGATCGGTGGCGTGGAGACCGTCGCCATGCTGGGCGAGGCTGCTCCGCGCCCCGCGTCGAACGACTCGATCATCGTGGAGTTCCAGGTGGATGACGTGGATGCGGAGTTCTCGCGTCTCCAGCCGGACGACGTGGTCCTTCCACCGACGACGATGCCGTGGGGCAACCGCTCGACGCTCTTCCGCGATCCCGACGGCAACCTCGTCAACCTCTTCACCCGCCCCACCCCCTGACGCTCGCCCCCCACCGTCGAGTCCGCAGAGACTGACGGCGCGCGCGGCGTGTCGCGTGCAATCTCTGCGGACTCGGTGACGGGTGGGAGTCGAAGGAGGGCGTCAGTCGGTGATGGGAGCGGCGTGCGCGCCGTGTCGCGGCTCGTCTCCGGGGCGCACATCCGTCGAGAGCGGTACGTCCGCCGCATGCGAGCGGTGCGGCGCGGCATCCACGGGGACGGGCGCGGCGTGCGAGCCGTGCGTGGTCACCGCAGCGTCGGGGACGGCCGCGGGAGAGCCGGTGGCTGCATCGGCTGTTGCAGGCGCACCGGCCGCCGCAGGCGCACCGACCCCGGCCGGGGCAGCCCAGGCGCGCGGCTTGGGCCGCTCCCACCACACGACCACCAGTGCGCCGAGGAGCGCGACCGCGGCGGGCAGCAGCAGCGCCTCCGACATCGCCTGCGTGAAGCCGGCGTGCAGGAACTGCGGCAGCTCCGTCCCTGTGCCCGCGCCCGACGGAGTCGCGCCACCGGGCAGCTTCGGGAGGTCGACGGCGAGCCGGCCCGAGATGAGGGCGGCGATGGATGCGCTGCCCAGCACCGCGCCGACCTGGCGCGTCGTGTTGAACACCCCGGAGCCCGCGCCCGCCTGGTGCATCGGCAGATTCCGGGTCGTCGTCGTGGAGATCGGCCCCCAGACGCCCGACATGGAGATGCCGAGGTTGCCGCTCGGGATGAGCAGCAGGAAGATGTTCACGTCCGGAGTCAGCATCCGCGAGTACAGGAACAGGGAGAACGCGAACAGCAGCAGCGCGGGCGTCGCGATGTTCCGCGGGTTGACCCGGTCGATCAGCTTGCCGACGAACGGCGCCAGCACTCCCGAGAAGACCGCCATCGGCGCGAGCATCAGAGCCGACTCCGTGGGGGTCAGGCCGCGCACCGTCTGGAAGTAGAAGACGAGCGGCAATGCCATGCAGGTGACCGCGAATCCCACCGTGGTGATCGCGCCGTTGGACAGCGAGAAGTTGCGATCCCGGAACAGCGGGAGCGGCAGCAGCGGCTCCTTCTTGTTCCGCGCCTGCCAGACGACGAAGGCGGCGAGCACGACGAGGCCGGCGATGATGAGGCCCCACACCGAGATCGGGCCCCAGATGACGCCCCAATCGTAGGTGCCGCCCTCCTGCAGGCCGAACACCAGCAGGAACATGCCGATCGCCGACAGGACCACACCGAGGATGTCGAAGCTGTGAGTGTGCGTGGGCAGCTTAGGCACCAGGCGCATGGCGAGGATGAACGCCACGATGCCGACGGGGACGTTGATGAAGAAGATCCACTCCCAGCCCAGGCTGTCGACGAGCACGCCGCCGAGCAGCGGGCCGATCAGCGTGGCGACGCCCGCGACGGCGCCCCACAGGCCCATCGCCGCGCCGCGCCGGTCCGGCGGGAAGATGCGGGTGATGACGGCCATCGTCTGCGGCGTCATGAGCGAGGCGCCGAGGCCCTGGACGACGCGCGCGGCGACGAGGAAGCCGATCTGCCCCGCGAAGCCGCACCAGGCCGAGGCGAGCGTGAAGATCACGAGGCCGACGAGGTACAGGTTCTTCGGGCCGAACCGGTCTCCCAGGCGTCCGGTGATGAGCAGCGGGACGGCGTAGGCGAGCAGGTAGGCGCTCGTCACCCAGATGACGGCGTTGTAGTCGGTGCCGAGGTTCAGCCCCTTCATGATCGATGGGTTGGCGACGGACACAATGGTCGTGTCGATCAGGATCATGAAGAACCCGATGACGAGCGCCCAGAGGGCGGGCCACGGCTTCAGTTGGCGTTCCATGAGGTCTTCTCTCCGTGCGTGTCCTCGGACCAGGACACTACGCCTGCCTCGAGGTCTGCGATCAGGGTTTCCAGGATTTCCACGTCGGCCGCGGCGAGAGCTCGCTGGTAGCGCACATCCAGCCAGAACTTCGCGGGGAGTCCGCGCTCGGTCATGTGGGCGACCGCGTCATCCAGGATCGAGGTGTCGGCCCGGATGAGCGAGACGCGCTTGCGGAGCAGTGCGATCACGGTCTGGACCGGCAGGTTGTGCGCCTCGCCGAGTCCGAGGGGGAACTCGGGGTACTCGTTGATGGGCGTGCCGATGATGTCGGTGATGCGCTCGCCGAGAGCGCTGGTCCCGCTTTCGGTGATCTCGTAGGTGGTCCGCTCGGGCCGGTTGCCCTCCCGCTCGGTGCCGGTGGCACGGACGAAGCCGTGCGCCTCGAGTCGATCCACCGTGTGGTAGAGCGACCCCGGACGCACCTTGACCAGCCGGTCCTCGGAGCGCTGCATGAGCGTCTGATACATCTCGTACGGATGCGAAGGACGCTCGGCGAGCAGCGCGAGCGCGGCGACGGCGAGCGGGGTGAGCGTGCGCGGTTCGGACATCTCTCTCGATCTCTTGCGGTTATTCCAGAAGGAATATACGGCACGGGCTATTCAGTCGTCAAGCCAGGTTGGGAGCGGAGCGCTGCGCCGGTAGCGTGGGAGCACAGGAAGGAGCCCCGATGCTCTTCGCACTCTCCGGCGGCCGGACGCCGCAGATCTCCGACGAGGCCTGGGTCGCGCCGGGCGCCACGGTCGTGGGCGAGGTCACTCTCGAGCCGGGCGCAAGCGTCTGGTGCGGCGCCGTGGTCCGCGCGGACAACGCTCCCATCGTCATCGGCCGCGACTCCAACCTCCAGGACAACGTCTCGGCGCACGTGGATCCAGCATTCCCGCTCACGGTCGGCGCCCGCGTCTCGGTCGGGCACAACGCCGTCCTTCACGGCTGCACGATCGAAGATGACGTCCTGATCGGGATGAGCGCCACGGTCATGAACGGAGCACGCGTGGGTGCGGGGTCGCTGGTCGCGGCCGGAGCGGTCGTCACGCGGGGCGCCGTCATCCCTCCCCGGTCCCTGGTCGCCGGTGTCCCGGCGAAGGTCCGCCGCGAACTGACGGACGACGAGCTGCAGAGCATCGCCGAGAATGCCGCGGGATATCTGGACAAGATGGCACAGCACCGGGACGCGACCGCGCTGGACTGACTCGCGGCAGCGACCGTCAGCCGGCGTCGCTGTCGGACTCGTCTCCTCGCAGCGTCCGTCAGCCGGCGTCGAGCATCGCCCGGTTGAGCGAGAGCAGCTGATCGGCGAACATCCGGGCTCCGCCCTGCGCGGGATGCCTCACCGCCGGCGCCTCGATGCCCGCCTCCGCGAGCGCCCCCTGAGCCTTCCGCCCGACGGCGACGACGGTCTCCACCCCGAGCGCACGGATGAGCTCGAGGGCGACAGGGCCGCCCGCGCGCACCTCCGAGGACCGCGGCGTGCGGTTGCTCTGCGGCATGCCGGCCACGAAGGGATGGTGCGGATACACCGGCCACGACAGCGGCAGCGGCCCCTGCCAAGCGCCCATCGTCTCCCAGAACACCCGGCTCGAGGCCTCCCAGGGGGCCTGCGGCGCCGGTGGCAGTTCGAGGCCGGGAAGCACGCCCGCCTCCGCCTCCCGCACGGAGGTGAACGGCACACCGGTGACCGTCATGCCGCGCCAGCCCGGCGCCTCCCCCAGGAGCAGGATCGGCGAGTGCGGAACCGCCAGATAGCGGCGGAAGTTGCGCTCCCGGAGCCGGCCCAGCTCGTCGTCGCCGTAGAGCAGCTCGGCGTCGTCCGGGACCGGGACGTCACGGATCATCTCGAAGAAGCGGTCGAACACCACCCCAGGCTACGGCCGCACGCCGACACGTGGATGCGTCGTGACGGCGAGCGCCCGATCCACCGCCTCCAGGGGAAACGTCTCACCCACCTGCTCCGCGAAGGGGTAGCTCCGCCAGTTCTGGACCAGGAACGCGACCGCCTGCTCCAGGTGCCGAGGCGCGTAGTTGTGGACGCCGCGGATCGTGAGCAGCCGCCGCACCAGCTGCTCGGGCACGATGCCGAGTTCCGGCCCGGGCGACACCGAGCCCACGAGCACGAGCACGCCGCCGACGTCGATGGCGCCGAGCAGCGACCGGACCGCGGCCGGGTTGCCGGAGAGCTCCAGCGCGATGGTCGGCGCAGGGGCGCGGCCGCCGACTTTGGCGAGCACGGCGGCGAGACCGGTCGGCGAGCCGGCGTCGGCATAGGGGTCGGCGACACCCGATGCGCCGAACGCGAGCACGGCATCCCGCCGCTCGGGAAGGGGGTCGCTGACCACGACCCGGGCGCCCGCCTC